>JASFTL010000197.1:0-7234 GCA_050053555.1 Desulfobacterales bacterium | reverse complement strand
TCTGGCAAATACATGACGGCTCTCGTCAAATCTCTCGACATCTCCCACAATCAGACCGTTTGTGCCTTTCAGGGCCCTTTGGTTTGCCGGGGTCCGTCGCACACACGCAACTGCTCCGCCAACAGCCGCGATAAAAAAAATGATTAAAACGATCGTGCCGATATCGGTCGCAAAAAATCCGCCTGCCTGCCAATATGTAAATAAAACCAGCAGGCCGAGCATGCCCAGGAATTGTATGCCGCCGAAAATGGTGGCCCGTTTTTCCTTTTCCCAGACAGACGAAATCAAAAATGCAAGTCCGATAAAAGCCTGGACGGCGAGTCCGACAATAGCGATGTAACTCAACATATCAATCATCTGTATTAACTCCTCCACCGTCAATAGTGGTTGTCAAAAAAACGTTCCGGTTGCGGGACGTTTTTTTGCGACAACACTTATGCCGCCATCCTTTTTTCGGAGCATTATTATGACAAGCGGTATAAAATAAAATGAAGCCTCTTCAACATTTGAAACGCTGAACTTCAATACTCGCTGATATCGCATCAAGCGGTTTTAACCTTATTCTTATTTTGAAAGGTTTTGATGGTTTTCATTACATCCATAATATCCTTGCGGATTAGTCTGCGGGTCTCTTTAGCCTGCCGCCGGCGAATCACCTCGAATATGGCTTTATGGATTTTGAAAAATCTTCTCTCCAGTGCAAGATCAACAAAGTCAAGGGTTCGTTCGGCCAGCAGTTCGAATACAGCTTCCAACATCACCGCCAAGACCCGATTTCCAGAGGCCCGCGCCAGCAAGAGGTGAAATTCAAGATTATTCTGCTTAAGGCGAACCGGATCATCGAAATGGAAAGCCGAATGGTCAAATAAGGCTTGAAACCGTTTTAAATCCTCATCACTGGCGTGCAAAGCTGCTTGGCCGGCAATGTGCGGTTCAATCAGCAGGCGGGCATCAAATAGGTGGTCCACCGTGACTTCACCGGAGGTGATCAGATTATTCAGCGATCTTATGATGGGCGTATGATAGCCATTGGAAACAAAGATCCCTCCGGTGGGGCCTTTTTTAATGTTGACCAGTCCGGATATTTCCAATATGCGCAGGGCTTCCCTGATTACGGAACGGCTGACCTGAAACTCCCGGGCCATTTCTATTTCCGAAGGCAGACCGGTGCCAACCGCAAGATTGTCCTCCAGGATCTTTTTCTGAATCAAATCTGCAATCTGATCAGAAAATCGCTGCTTTTTTAAGGGCCTGAACATACCCTTCCCTGCGCTTTTGCGCTTCGATATTTCTGTAACCATTTGCTCTATTTCTTAAAGATCCCTTTTTAAAATTTGAAATGCTCAACGCCGCTCTTTGGAAAGCTGGGGTCCCCAGTCGCTCCGCAACGCCCGGTTAAATCCGCTTTCACCCTCATCAACCCTTTGAATTTCAGATTCCATGACTCGTGTTGTGGGGCGATCGACTCCTTTCAGAATTTCCATTGGATAGGGATCCAGTTTTTTGACTCTGTCCGCACGTTGAAATGTTGCGGCGATACTCATAAGCCTTCCATTGAAATAATAAGTCAGACTTATTATAGATTATACCTTTATAGAAATTTCTCATCAAAATGTCAATCTTTTTTGGGTAAGTATGCATTGCACACCGAAATTTCAGTACTTATTATTTTGATGAAGGCGACATCAAAACCAAATTGTGACTGTGGAGGATGACATGAACTCTAAGATCGTATCTTCAATGGTTTTCAGGCCATTGGCCGTGTGCTTGCTAAGTTATCTGACCGTTGCCTGCGCGGGGGTAAATACGTTAAGCCCCGGTGCATGGGTTGAGCAAACAGATCGAATTGCCGTGCAGGACGGGGGCCCTCATAAAGGAAGCTGGCAGACACGGGATTTGACGATTAACTATGAATATCAGCAAGCGCTTAACAACCTGCAGGTTTCTGCTATCATCGAGTTAGCAGACTATATACCCAAAGGTTTCACCACCCTTGAGCATTTGACGCTGTATATTCATTTTTTGGAGGCCAACGGTACCGTTCTAGCCACCCAGAGCGTCAGAAATTTCGGCTATCGTCGGCAGCTGGATTTGCTACCGCAGATGCGCTTTAACAATCAATTTGATTTGGCAGAAAATACGGTTGCCTTTGCATTTAGTTATAACGGCAGCGTCAGCAGGGGCAGTGGAACCCCGGGACCAGAGAGATCCGGGGGTCGAATCGATTGGGATTTTTGGAAGGTCCCCCGCCGCAGCCATCCAAGGTAAGGCCATTATACAACCGGATTCCAACACGATCACGTATGAACGCGCGAAATTGAGTCAGGATTTGAAGATTTCCGTCTGAAGAAATCACCGCAAAAACAGATCCGTCGTTAAAGCGATTCGTTTGGAACACGGATCATCAGATAGAGATGCATCGGCCCAGTGAAATTACGGGTAAGGCGCGATCTCAACGGCAACGTGAGCCAGGCGATTGACCTTGCGTTTTGACTGGGCCCAATGCAGAGAAACCTCACCGGCCGTTGGGACGAATAGGATTCCGCCGACCAATGAAGACTTTCCACCGCTCGTTTCCTGGGCGTTAAATTGTCGGATGTGGCCTTCGGTCTTAGGCTTCAATTTGCTCTTGTGACCGCCGCCCACGACGTCGACCACCCAAGCACCGTTGTTCTTAGTGGTAAATGAGGTGATAATTTTTTTCTGCTGTCTCTGTTTGTTGGTGACCCAATTCTCCGGAGCTGCCTGCTTGACGTTAAAAAGGGAGATCGCCCCGACATTGGCGCTCGTCACCGGACCGGCAAAGGTAACGGTGATGTCGTGTTCACCGGAGGGCGGATTGATGAGGTAATAGACAGCCACCTTGAGAAAATACTCTTTTCTGCGCCACATCGAGGAGAATTGCACCTCGCAGCCGGATAATAAAGACAGCGGGTGGTTGCCGTAAGTAATGCCGGATATCACCATATCACCGATATTCTCCCTGCCCCCCTCTTCAACCTGGACGCCCACGATCAGAATGCGGTTTTGGCCCTGACCCACCTGGAAATTTTTCAGATTGAGGATTTGCTCTTCCCCCGGACTGATGACCGACAGGCTGGCTTCATCAGCATAATCAAACTCGATCTTCGCCTCCGCCAAAGCCCCTTTTGTTTCTTTTTTCACGGGGGTATCACCCGAATGCGCGCATGCCATCAGACCCATAAGGCTCATTGCTGTCATCATCGTAAAAAAGTATCTTGTTGATTTCACACCGCACCTTCCTTAATCACGCTCGCAACGCCTTCATTATACCGCTATCCATAATTATGTTCCGAATGACGGATTGGCGGCATAAGTGGTTGTAGAAAAAAACGTTTGAATACCGCAACGTTTTTTTGACAACCACTATAAAAGCGTTGCGAGCCATGTTTATTCAAATTCCGGCAATTCGCTTATCAGGTACCATCTATTTTCTTCTTCGTCGTATTCCCATTGTTGTCGATTGATTACATTTTTCACCGTTACATTCGTCATTCGATAGTATTGAATATTTACAATTCGCAGGGCTTTTAAATAACTCTCATCAACAATCGTTTCTTTGACCTTATAATCGGTTACTCGGACTTGCCGATAGTCTTCAAAATCGGGTAATTTATCATTAGGGCCCGCTAATTTTTTAAAAGCAAAGGCGTCTTCAAACTGTCCCCAGCGAATGGCCCGATTGTATGCCCTGGTGGTTTCATCGAACAGGGCCATTCTACGCTTCTCTACCTGAAATCCGGCGCATCCAAACATCAACAAAACTAAAAATAATGCGCTATATTTCAATTTGTCCATTTCACCTTCCTTTAATTGGTCCAGTATCTGACATCCGACTCTACCGCTGTCACCATCGTTATCTGCATACTTTCCAAACGGCTCATTATTGCGTTAACATTTACCTGTCTGCCCGTCAGGATGCAAGCATAATATCGCGCGACATTGCAGGTTCGATTGTTTCACAATCTCAATAATTTAGGCAAGCCGTCTTGTTGAAATTCGCAGAAACAGCCTATCTGGACGACAACGGCTGGTAATGATTTATTTTAGCTTTCCAATTGAATCGCCAAAATAAATGCAATGCGCCAGGCAGACGTTATCAGCGCAGGCCGGAATCAAGCCCTGGTCCACTCGATGATGGCATAGGTTGCACTTTTGGGCGATGCTTTGATCATCATCGAAATCAATGGCATCATAGGGGCAAACCTCGATGCATGCCTGGCAACCGGAGCACAGGTTATCATCCATGACGACGATACCATCGGATCGTTTGACAATCGCCTCTTCGGGGCAGGCATCGACACATGGCGGCTCACTGCAATGCTGACACATGTTTACGTGATAAGCAAAAGCAAGTGCCCCATCGGCCTTTTTAGGACCGTCTTCTGAAACCTCTATTAATCGAACGCCGGCAGGTGTATCCATCTCCTGCTTGCAAGCCACTTCACAAGTTTTGCAGCCCCAGCATGCCTGGTTATCGATGTAAATTTCGTGTAGGGTCATAACCGTTCCTTTATTCTTTGGCGGGATATATTCTGCACAATAACGTGCGGACATGCGTGGAACCCATCGCCGGATCACAGTTGCCAAAGGAATTGTCCGTCAGAATATTGATATTGGCCTCATCCCATCCATGATCGGGATCTTTTTTTTCAGGATACCACCAGGCATGTTCGGCAGAAACCACGCGCGGGTCGATGCCTTCAAAAAATTTCGCCCGTTGCCTCACCTTTCCTCTGGGTGATTCGAGGATAACCCAATCCCCTTCATGAATACCTTCCTTTTGGGCGGTTTGGGGATGAATTTCGACCACGGGATCTTTGTGCAGCTCACGCAACCAGGGTAGCTGGCGGTTTTCGGAATGAAAAAAGCCCGGCAGTCGTCTTCCGGTGATCATTATATACGGGTAATCTTTAAAGAGCTCAGGTGTACTGTATGGACTTTCCGGTGGTTCGCGAAACTGGGGTAGCGGATCATAGCCCCAATTTTCAAGAAGCGTCGAGTAGACTTCAAGCTTTCCGGTGGGTGTTGAAAACCCCTTATCTTTATATTTCTGATAGCGGACATCTCCGCGTATGTAATCCATTTTTTTAAAATCCTGCCAGGTGATCCCCATGGGTTCTAATATATAGTCCAAGCCACCTTCAAAGGTATCCCACCAGTATTCTTCCTGTCCGACGCGATGGGCGAGCGCATTCAGCATTTCATGATCAGAGCGGCATTCCTGAATCTCAATCGCCTTGCGGCGCGGCAGCAGGTATCCATGGCGTTTCCAAAAATCTCCGACATAATCCATTTCCAGCCAGGTGGCCGCTGGAAGCACGATATCTGCCCGTTCGGCCGTCGGTGTTAAGAAAAAGTCGGACACCACCATAAACTCGACGCGCTCCAGAGCCTCAGCTACCATTTTTGCATTTGCACGCGTTAACATCGGATTGGTGCTGATCAGAAAAAGCATCTTCACCGCATAAGGTTTTTCCTTAATAATGGCATCCCAAACACATTTAGGATTTATAATTCCAAAGTTTGCCGCCAATCGGAATCGATCACCTCCCAGTCGCTTGGCCGC
Organism: Desulfobacterales bacterium; assembly: GCA_050053555.1. Taxonomy (GTDB): domain Bacteria; phylum Desulfobacterota; class Desulfobacteria; order Desulfobacterales; family JAHEIW01; genus JAHEIW01. Next base: position 1,644 of record JASFTL010000197.1, on the reverse strand, counting down.
CTGCTCTTTAGCGAGCATTTTATGGGCACCGAAGGTGCCTACATTGTTAATTTTGGGTGTGCGGAAAAGCATCTGCCCGCCGGGAACATCCAAATTGCCGGTGATACCCATCATGGCCATCAGAATGCGATCATTGTCTGCACAATTAATTTGCTGTTCAATGGCAACACCCCACTGAATGCCGGCGGGTTTGGTGGTGGCATATAATCGGGCCGCATCAATGATTTTATGTTTTGGAACCCAGGTGATCTTGGCTGCTTTTTCCGGTGAGTATTCGTTGATCCGTCGGACAAAGGGTTCCCAGCCGTGAACATAGTTTGCGACGAACGCTTTATCATACAACGCTTCGTTGACAATGACATTTAGCATCCCATATGCCAGGGCGGTGTCCGTTCCCGGTCTTAACTGCAGCCATATATCCGCTCTTGCGGCAGCGCGTGTCAAGCGCGGATCAACAACGATCAGTTTGGCGCCTTTGCTCAAGCTCTCTGAAAAAGGTTCGCCTTTATATTCATCCGGATTGCTGATGACCAGGTTATTGCCCCATAGCATGATGCATTTGGGGTCCTTTTCGTAATCAACCACCGGATTGGTTCCGCAGGTAATAATGCTGGTAGCGATTCGGGGCCCGTAACAAAAATGGCCGGCGGTTAAGACATTGGGAGTGCCCAGCAAATTGGCAAAACGATAGATGGCAGCTTCATTTTCCCTTCCGGTGCCGTATCCCATAACAATGGATTCCGCACCAAATTTATCTTTGTAATCTAAAATTCGCTCTGCGATCGAATCTAAGGCCTCATCCCATGAAATCCGCTCCCATTTGCCACTGGCTTTCGCTCCGATTCTTTTAACCGGGTAAGTCAATCGATCCGGATGGTATGCCAGCTGAGCAGATGCGAGCCCCTTGCTGCACAAAGTGCCATGGTTGATGGGGCAACCCGGGTCTCCGGCTATTTTTTTGGCCACACCATCTTTGATATATATCAAGGTACCACAGCCGCCATGACACATACGACAATGGCTTTTGATAACCTTGTCAAATCCGTAAGCTTGCATTTCCTTATCAATATTCGAATATTTAAATTCGGCCATCTTTTTCTCACTTTTTAAGTTTTGGAGCGCCCATTTTATACCGCTTGTCATAATCATGTTCCGAAAAAAGGATGGCGGCATAAGGGTTGTCGCAAAAAAAACGTCCCGCAACCGGAACGTTTTTTGACAACCACTATAAGTTTAACAATAGCCCCTCTGTCAAGGAAATTTGATTTTCCGGCAAAACAAAAACACCAAATTTCACAGATTCAAGTCCTTTATCAATTTGCTGGATCTTATTTTTCTAAAAAAGCTTGCTAAAACGATCCCAATTATTTTAATACCTGAACTTTGCATGCATATCATTAAGAAAAGGAAGCGTATGATGGCCAAACACATCGGAATCGTCGCCTGCAGTGCCGAAGGTGCGGCGCTTTGTTATCGGACCATTTGCACCGAAGCTCCGTCTAAAATGGGTGATCACATGCACCCTGAGGTAACAATGCATACCCATGCTTTAGGAGAATACATGGTCTCCATTCGTAGAGGGGATTGGCAAAAAGTTGCGCAGCTCATGCTTTCTTCGGCTCAAAAAGTATCTCAAATCGGAGC
>JASFTL010000196.1:0-7243 GCA_050053555.1 Desulfobacterales bacterium | reverse complement strand
GGACGATTGTATCAGAAGACATGTTAATAATGAAACCAGGAAAATTAACCAATAAAATTTATAAAAACGAAGATTCATTCCTTTCCTCCCACCTTGAGGCTGAAAATTACAAATCAAATACGACTTTAAGATAGATCTGAGCCACTCACTCTATTAGAACCAGCGTCTAATTCGGCATTTACACAGGGTTCACCGCGATCACCAACACAAAATATCTATGGCTCTCACATCTTACTGCCAAAATAAAAAATTACCTAACAGTTATGAAGGTGCACTGCATGATTGTACAGACTGATCCGGCCATTGAAAAATGTGTCATGCAAGTTGCCCTTTGGGTTTCAAGAAAATATGATATTCATCTCTTTCCCCACCTTGGTAAAAGCCGCGATGGCCGTATCGAGCTCAGCCGTGGTGAGCGCGGCTGAAATTTGCACCCGGATGCGGGCCTTGTCTTTGGGAACCACGGGATAAGAAAATGCGATCACATAAACACCCTCCGCCAGCATCCGATCCGCCATTTCGACGGCCACTTTTGCATCGCCCAGCATAATGGGCACAATCGGATGATCGCCCGGATTAATTTTGAATCCGGCCTGGGTCATACACTCCCGAAAATATGCCGTGTTGCGTTCCAAACGATCCCGCAATTCTGTTGACGCGCTGAGGGTTTCCAGGGCTTTAAATACAGCGGCGGCAACACCGGGCGCCAGGGTATTGGAGAAAAGATAGGGACGGGAGCGCTGCCGGAGGATATCGATAATTTCTTTGCGTCCGCTGGTGAATCCGCCGGATGCCCCGCCGAGTGCTTTGCCGAAGGTGGAGGTGATGATATCCACCCGCTCTGTGACCGCGTGGTATTCGGGTGTGCCCCGGCCGGTTTTTCCGATAAAGCCGGTCGAGTGGGAATCGTCTACCATCACCAGGGCCTCATAGCGGTCTGCCAGGTCGCAAATACCTTTCAGATTCGCTACGATACCATCCATGGAGAAAGATCCGTCGGTGGCGATCAATCTGAAACGCGCCTCCCGGGCTTCAGTAAGCTTGGCCTCCAGATCCGTCATGTCGTTGTTTTTATAACGAAATCTGCGGGCTTTGCAAAGCCGTATGCCATCGATGATACTGGCATGATTCAATTCGTCGGAGATGACCGCATCCTCAGGGCCCAGCAGAGTTTCAAAAAGACCGGCATTGGCATCGAAGCAAGAAGAATAAAGAATGGTGTCGTCGGTGCCCAGAAACTGTGACACCTTTTGTTCGAGCTGTTTGTGCAGCTGTTGGGTGCCGCAGATAAAGCGCACAGAAGACAGGCCGTATCCCCACTGCTCCAGACCTTCCTTTGAGGCCTCCACCAGTTCCTGGGTTCCGGCCAGGCCCAGATAATTATTGGCGCAGAGGTTGATCACCTGGCTGCCGTCGGTCAGTTGTACTTTGGCGCCCTGACGGCCGGCCAGGATGCGCTCGTCTTTGTAAAGGCCGCTGTCGCGAATCTGCCCCAGCTCATCGATCAAATGATCCTTCATTTTCCCGTACATTCTGGATCTCCTCCGTTGAATTATTTCTCACACAAAGGCGCCAAGCCGCGAAGAGGTAATTTAAATTAAAAAACCCTTTGTGACTTTGCGTCTTTGCGTGAGGCGTAACGCTTTATTTTACTTTAGCCGCTTTCCTCTGTCCAGTTGAGAAGGACTTTGCCCGACTTGCCCGATCGCATCACCTCAAAGGCTTTTTCATATTCGGAATAATGAAAGCGGTGAGTGATCACCGGGCTGATATCCAATCCGGTCTGGAGCATGGCCGTCATTTTATACCAGGTTTCATACATCTCACGGCCATAGATCCCTTTGATGGTCAGACCGTTAAAAATGACCAGGTCCCAATCGATGGTGGTTTCAGCCGGTAAAATGCCCAGCATCGCTATTTTGGCCCCGTGGCACATGTTGGCCAGCATTGAACGCAGCGCATCCGGATTGCCCGACATCTCCAAACCCACATCAAAGCCTTCTTTCATGCCCAGCTTTTTCTGGGCGTCTTCGATCTTCTGCATCCGCACATCCAGTGTCAGGGTGGCACCCATTTTTTGGGCCAGTTTGAGACGGTAGGAGATGACATCGGTTACCACGACATAGCGGGCACCGGCATGCTTGGCGATGGCGGCCGCCATGCACCCGATAGGTCCGGCACCGGTAATCAACACATCTTCGCCCAATACATCAAACGAAAGCGCGGTGTGAGTGGCGTTTCCCAGCGGATCAAAGCAGGTGAGAATATCGGTCGGGATATGGGGATCACAAAACCAGATGTTGGTCACCGGGATGCTCAAATACTCGGCAAAGGCTCCGGGCCGGTTAACACCGACTCCGCTGGTCCGCATGCACAGGTGCCGCCGACCGGCCAGGCAATTGCGGCAACGGCCGCAAACCAGGTGCCCCTCACCGGAAACCAGGTCGCCGGGCTTAAAATCATGGACATTGCTGCCAATTTCGGCGATGCGGCCGACAAACTCGTGTCCCACCGGCATCGGTACGGGAATGGTTTTTTGGGCCCACTCATTCCAGCTGTAAATATGTAGGTCTGTGCCGCAGATGGCGGTTTTATGAATTTTAATGAGCACATCGTTGATGCCGATCTCCGGAATGGACACCTGCTTCAGCCAAAGCCCCGGTTCAGGTTTTTCCTTTACCAATGCATTCATTTTAGGAGCCATGCTTGCCTCCGCCTAAGCTGAGCGTTTCAAATTTCAAAAATTCATTATTTTCTCTTTTTTTAAATGAATTCTATCGATTTTTATTTTTGAAATTTGAAACCCTTCGGGATTGCCGATCTTACCGCATCTACTGCGTTAGATGCCTTCCCGCATAGTTCACTATAGCGGAACGACGTCTGCCTTATAGCTGCGGCAACCTCGGCAATCGCTCAACTTAGGTTATATTTGCGTCCCAAAAAAGGGCAAACTGCTACACCGCTAGGATGGACCGGTTGCGAGATCAAGAATCTCGGCTATATCTTTAACAGCTATCGCAGATGCGGTTTCCTTGACACCATCATTGAGCATGGTATTGCAAAAGGGGCACGCCGCCACAACGGTTTCAGCATTTGTGGCCATCACCTCTTCGATGCGCTCGATGTTAATGCGCTTACCGATCTTTTCCTCCATAAACATTCTGGACCCACCGGCACCGCAACACAGCCCTCTGTGGCCGCTGCGGTCCATTTCCCTGATTTGAAGACCGGCAATCGCGCCCAGAATTGCCCGCGGTGCGTTCACCATAGCATTCCACCTGCTAAGATAACAAGAGTCATGCAACGTGATGGTTTCTTCCAGGGCGCGGTTAACTTTTAATTTTCCACTTTTGATAAGATCTGCAAACAAACTTGTATGGTGAACCACTTCAACCATCGCCCCGAATTGTGGATATTCATGCTTTAAGGTATTATAACAGTGGGGGCAGCTGGTCAAAATCTTTGCGGGCTTATATTTGTTGAGCGTCTCTATATTCGCTTGTATGAGCCCTTGCGCAATGTATTCATTACCGGCCCGTCTGGCTGCGTCTCCGGTACACCTTTCCTCCGGACCGAGTATGGCAAAATCAAGATCTGCTTTTTTCAACAGATTGACGACGGCTCGGGCGATGGTCTTGCCCCTTTCGTCAAAGGAGCCCGCACAGCCAACAAAGTAAAGAATTTCGGCTTCCGGTCGGTCGCTCATGAAGGCAACATCCAGCCCCTGACACCACTCCGCCCGGGTCTCCGCGGCAAAGCCCCACGGGTTAAAGTGATATTCCAGGTTTGTGAACGTTTCTTGTAATTCTTCGGGAAACCGGGACGCCATCAGGACCAGGTTTTTACGTATCTCTAATATGAAATCAAGATGTTGAATGTGAAGCGGACAAATGCTTTCACAGGCCCTGCACGTCGTACAGGACCAGATGACATCTTCCGTAATCGGCGACCTGCTTCGGACGATCGGTTTAATCGTATCTTTATTTCCGGAACACTGTTGGATCAGATCGTCTTTCATGTCCACTACGACCGCTTTGGGAGAAAGGGGCTTGCCGGTCATATCTGCCGGGCACTGTTCTTCACATCTTCCGCATTCCGTGCAAGAATACAAATTAAGAACATTTTGCCAGTTTAGTTCATTAATCTTACCCAGCCCAAAGCTTTCGACGTTCTCATCTTCTAAATCGGTTTTCACCATCGCTTTCTGAATGTCCAAAGGCGCCAGGATCACATTCGGAATGGCCGCCAGGATATGAAGATGCTTGGACCCGGGGATATAAACGAGGAAAAATAAAATAGCCGCCAGATGAATCCAGTAAGAGACTTCCATCCCGATGATTAATTGCTGTCGGGTCAGATTCCCGAGATCCAAAAATGCCGAAATGTTATACGAAACAATGGTGTATCCAATGATATCCCGTGATGTTTCCGCATAAAGGACGATTCGAAAAGCATTGATCGAAAAAAAACTTAAGATGATAATCGTTGTTAAAAAAAGAATCAGTCGCGAATCCAGTCCATTGGTCAGATATTTCGGCTTTAAGATGACACGCCGATACAGACAGTACGCCAGACCGACAAGTGTCAGCAACGCCAGGATATCTGCAAAAAATGCGTATGGCCCATATATTCCCGATAATAGGTTGGCGAAACTGATTCCAGGGAAAATGCCGGCAACCATCAATTCAATTGTGTGGGGCAGTACGGCAATAAAGCCAAAAAAGATCATGGTGTGCGCGAAACCGGCAAAACGTTTTTCACGCACTTTGGATTGCAGCAGGACTTCTGTGAGAAATATCTTGACGCGTTTAGATAATTGGTCCAGCGGGATATTCACCGGGCCCGCAGCGATGGTCATCAATCGGATCAGATGGTGAGACCGGGTAAAAAAAAATCCAAAACTCCCAATAAGCCCAAGGGCAACTAGAATGGACTTTATGGTTAGATAAGCGCTCATATTTATTTTGTACCCATCAATCGCAAACCCTTTCTGTGAGTTGCCCCTGCGTATATCAGAATCCGAACTGATGATCAAGGTCGGTACATCAACAGGCCGCTGGGATCGTCAGGCAGATGTTTGGATTTAAGGTACTTTACGAGGAGGCGCTCAAGAAAGATAGCCGATGCCCACAATACTATTGACTGGAGCATGTTCATGGGCATAAATTTAGAAGCGGTTTCAAAACCCCATCTGAGGCCCAATGGCTTTGTTGTCCTTGAACCTGATCTGAGGTCTTGAAACCGCTTCTGGATGAATTTTAGATTTGACCGCTTTGATTTTTGACCGCACCAAAAAGCGCTGGGAGCCAAAAAAATTGCTGAAGGAGGAGTCCAAGTGAATGAAAAATATAATGCCATTATTATTGGCGCCGGGGTCATCGGTGCTGCTATTGCTTTCGAACTTGCCAAAAAAGGCTACAAAACGCTGAATGTGGACAAGCTGCCCTCGGCCGGCTATGGTTCGACCTCCGGCTCTTGTGCCATCATTCGTCTACATTACTCCACGCCGGCAGGGGTGGCTACCGCCCGAGAAGGGTATTATTACTGGATCAATTGGCCCGAATATCTGGAAGCGGAGGATGAACTCGGTCTGGCAAATTACATTAATACTGGATGTCTGGTGATAAAAACCGAACACAACAAATATCTTAAAAACGTCATGGCCAGTCTTGACGATCTGGGGGTAGCGTATGAAGAGCTGAATATCGAAGGAATCAGGAAGAAAGTACCTTTTTTAGATACCCGCAAGTATTTTCCGGTGAAGCTGCCTGATGACGCCGATTTTGGAGAGCCCACCGGCAACGCCGTGGAGGGAGCCATTTTTGTCCCCGAGTCGGGCTATATCACCGATCCGCAGCTTTCCACTCATAACCTTCAGCGGGCGGCCGAAGCCAAGGGCGCAGCGTTTATGTTTAACGCCGAGGTGGTCGGCATCCGCAAAAAAGATGGTCGAGTGGCCGGCATTATGTTGAAAAGCGGAAGACAGATTGAAGCGCCGATCGTGGTCAATGTTGCCGGTCCCCACTCCTACATCCTCAACCGCATGGCCGGAGTGGAAGAAGGCATGAAAATCAAAACCAGAGCCTTGCGCCAGGAAGTCTGCCACGTTCCGGCCCCAGACGGCATTGATTATCAAAAAGAAGGAACCATTATCTCCGACGGTGATATCGGCTGCTATTCCAGACCGGAAACCGGCAACCACATCTTGGTGGGCTCGGAAGACCCGGCGTGTGATAAACGCGAGTGGGTCGACCCGGATAACTACAATAAGAACTTTACCAGACAGTGGACCACCCAGGCGATGCGCGAAGCCCAGCGTATCGAGGGGCTGCGGGTGCCAAATCAAATGCAAGGCGTCGTTGATCTTTACGACGTTTCTGACGACTGGATTCCCATTTACGACAAGTCGGATTTACCCGGTTTTTACATGGCGGTTGGTACCTCCGGAAACCAGTACAAGAATGCCCCGGTGGTGGGGGTCATGATGAGTGAGTTGATCGATAAAGTGGAGGCCGGACACGATCATGACAAAAACCCGATTCAATTCCAGATGAAATATACGGGCAGAACGTTTAATATGGGTTTTTATTCACGCCTGAGGGAAATCAATCCGGACAGCAGTTTTTCAGTAATTGGCTGAGCCGCCCATTATTTTGTTTCAGCACGCTCCAGCAGCTTGCGGGTGAGTACCGGGACGATCTCAAACAAGTCTGCAACAACGAAATAATCACATTTTTGCACGATGGCGGCTTCCAGGTCTTTGTTAATCGCAATGATCATGCCGGCAGTTTTCATGCCGGCAAAGTGCTGCACGGATCCGGAAATACCGCAGGCAATATAAACTTTCGGGCTTACGGTCTTGCCGGTTTGCCCGACTTGCATGCTGTGCGGTACCCAGCCGGCATCGACTGCAGCCCGGGAAGCGCCGACCGCTGCTCCAACCAGTTTCGCACATTCGAAAAGAATGTCAAAATTATCCGGTTTTTCCATCCCCCGTCCGCCGGATATGATGATGTCGGCTTCGGTTAAGTCGATTCCTTCAGATCCTTGCGATTTGATCTCCTTTACCACCAGACCTTTAGTTTCAACATTTGTCTGAAAAGGAATCACCTCGCTTTCCCCGGGTGCCGGTTTTGCTTCTATGGCATTGGGTCGGATCCCATAGATACAATGCTGTCCTTTGACTTTAACGCTGGCAATCGTCTTGCCGGAAAACTGAGATTTTTTGACCGCACCCTCATTT
>JASFTL010000195.1:0-7258 GCA_050053555.1 Desulfobacterales bacterium | reverse complement strand
AAACGGTTCCTCATTGCAGGACCAACGGTACCGACGGTTACAAATCCTTCACTATCAGGAGCTGAAAAATGACACGCCAAAAAAGCCAAAAATTTGCCGACAAACATGCACCCAGAGCCCAATTAGATGATCGGATTAAAGACAAGATTGATAGCTACGCCAAGCACAATGAACTTTCCTGTGCGCTGGCTTTTAAAATTGCTGATGAATTGCATGTTTCACCGGCCGAAGTGGGGAAAACCGCAGATTTGTCAGAAACGATGCTGGTTAAGTGCCAGCTGGGATTATTTGGCTTTTCGCCTTCAAAAAAGATTGTAAAACCTAAAGCTCCTGAAAATCAGAATCTGGAAGATGCCATTCGGGATTCACTGGTTGACGGCGATCTTTCCTGTGAGAAGGCCTGGGAAATTGCTCGCCGCTTTGATGTCCCTAAAATGACCATCAGCGCGGTTTGTGAGCATCTTAAAATTAAAATAAAGCCTTGCCAGCTGGGTGCTTTTTAAACATTGGATACTTAAGATTGTTTTCATTTGGGACGATAACATCCATATACGCTAAAGCAAGGGTGGCAAATAGGTGAATCTTAAATCGTTGTGGCGATACGGCTTTAAAACTTATTAAGACAGGATGACGCATCGTGGGCTGGTCGGCAGTTAATAATATTTTAAAGGAAAAAACAGGTTTTCAGATAACCATCCTGATCGTCTGGGGTGTTATTGGGTATTATGTGTTTAGCCCCATTATCGGTGAATACAAATTTGTTACCCTGCAAGGAATTCAAAAGACCGGAGAGATTACGGTCGTCACTCGCAATACGGCTCATTGTTACTATCTTTATCGGGGTCAGCCCATGGGTTTTGAATACGAAATGGCGCAAGCCTTTGCCGAATATTTGGGTGTTCCTCTGCAGGTAAAGGTTGTTGACCGTCAGGAAGAATTGGTCGCCGCCTTAAATGATGGATCGGCAGCGTTTATCGCCGCCAGTATACCGATAACACCCAAATGGCAGACTGAAGTCGCGTTTTCAGACGGATATATGAAAGTGGCGCAGCAAATTATTGCCCATCGCAAAAATTCAAACATAAAAAAAGCAGCAGATCTTTCCGGCAAAACGGTTGACGTCGGAAAAGGAACTGAGTATCAGCATCGACTCGTGGAGTTGAAAAATCAGGGGATCAATCTGGCGATTCGTTTGCATGAGGATCTGCCCACCGAAGAACTCATTCAGAAAGTGGCTGATGAAGAAATCGACTTTACGATTGCAAACAGCAACATCATTTTAATCAATCGCCGGACCTTTCCGGGAGCCGTCAGTACGGGATCGATTAACGATCGCATGCAGCTGGGGTGGGCGGTACATCCAAAATCCAATGAACTGCTCGAGCGCATGAATACGTTTTTAAAAGTGCTTAAAGAAAGCGGTAAATTCGATGAAATTTACAATAAATATTACGGAGACATTCAGGATTTTGATTATGTTGATTTAAAGGCTTTTCACGCCAGGGCGAAAGCCAGACTTTCCCGTTACAGTCCGTTTATCAAGGCTGCCGCCAAGAAACATGGATTTGACTGGCGGCTAATTGCCGCCCAAATCTATCAGGAGTCGCACCTGAACCCCTGGGCGAAAAGCAAAGCCGGTGCAAGGGGCTTGATGCAGATTCTGCCCTCAACCGGCAGAAGTTTGGGGGTTAACGATCTTTTCGATCCAGTACAAAACATTAATGCCGGAGTGCAACACCTTAAAAATCTATTTGTGCATTTTAAAACGGCCAAGGGAAAAGACAGGTTGCTAATCGCTCTGGCAGCCTATAACATCGGACAGGGACATATCCATGATGCCCGTAAGCTCGCCAAAAAAAAGGGACTTGACCCAAACAAATGGGAGTCTCTTTCTAAAACCCTGCCGTTATTGCGATACAGAAAATACTATAAGCACGCCAAGTACGGCTTTTGCCGAGGCACCGAACCGATCCGCTATATCAAGCAGATTATGATTTATTACGATGTATTGAAACGTCAGGGCTTCGAATACAAAACCGCGCAAGCGAAGGCGTGATGACCGAATCTTTTTTGGGTTGGCTTAAAGAAGTGGAGGGACGATTCAAATGCCCAGCTTTCCCCGAATCAAAGAACCTGAGGTGGCGGAAGCGGTCCTTCCGGAGGCATTCCCGGTTTCTTTTTCCAGAGTATAAACTGGTTGTTCTTTATGAGGATCAGACGCATGAGGTATTTTTCGCCAATCTCAGCCACAGCATCTCGAAGACCTTTGCGCTTCTCCACCAGACGGTAATCATCGCCGGTGATGAAACCGAACATTTTTACCTTGTGATAATAAAAATCCAGGTCTCTTTTGACACTTTTATAATTGTGACTGCCGTCAACATAAATCCAGTCGAAATACTGGTCCGGGAATAAGTCGTAAACGAATTGAGATTTGTCTCTGTGGACTTCGACCTGACCGGATTCGATGGAATCCTTGAATTTTTCGCATACGGAGGCGTAATAATGAATATGAGGCTCTCTAGCCCAGGGATCAATTAAGTGCAGCTTTTTCGGCTGGACCACTTCCAGAATCTCTTCGGTAAACATTCCCTGACTGACACCGATCTCTGCGCACACGGAGTGTTTGGGCATCATCTCTAAAAGAAATTTTCTTCCGTATTTGATTTCGATCATGCCCGTTCTCCTGAAACGTTAATGAATAAACACTTCGATCGGTCAAGAAAGTTTATCACTAATACATAGCGTTCACGCCCACAAACGGATTATGTTGCTTTTCATGTCCGATGGTGGTTTCCGGCCCATGCCCGGTATGCACCCGGACATCATCCTCCAAGGCAAACAACTTATCCTGAATACTTGATTTCAGGGTTGCAAAATCCCCTCCTGGAAAATCGGTTCGCCCGATGGACCCTGCAAATAGTGTATCACCCACAAAGACATGGCCATTTGTGAAAAGAGAAATCCCTCCCGGTGTGTGCCCCGGTGTGTGGATCACATTGAATGTAATTTTACCGAAGGTAATGGTATCGCCGTCATTTAGGGTACGGTCAGGAGCTGGCGAGTTCTCCGCTGAAAGGCCCCAATTCGCAGCGCTGGCAGATATTTTATCCAGCATGGGTGCATCCAATGCATGGATTAAAATCGGCGCATTTGTAGCGCCATAAATGCCTTTGTTGGCACTGACATGATCAAAATGACCATGGGTGTTGATAATGGTTTTTACTTCCAGATTTGAATCAGCCACTGCCTGAAGTATTCTATCCGCCTCATCGCCCGGATCGATAACCGCTGCTTGCATGGTCTCCTGGCAGCCAACAATAAAACAATTTGCCATAATCGGGCCCACGGGTAACGTCTTGATGATCATCGTATCTGCCTCCAGTGTCAGTTTAGAAAATTCAATCTATTTCGTCTGAGGTATTGTCCGCTGTTGCGATTGGTTTACCTGTCTGTATCTCTCCTTTTTCAATCGCGATCCGGATGCTGTCAATAATTCCGTTAATAAACGCACCGGATTCTTCCGTACCGAATTTTTTGCCGACATCAATGGCTTCATTGATGGAAACTTTAGGCGGGATATCCTGGCAGTACAGCATTTCAAATACAGCAATTCGCATGACATTGCGGTCCACACAGGACATCCGATGAACTCTCCAGTTTTTGGAAAATCGTTCGATGAGGGTATCGATTTGCGGCTTGGCCTCTAAAACACCTGTTACCAGCTTCATAAAAAACGGCCGCGCCTTTTGGGGTGGGGCAAAATTCTCACAGAAACGTTCTAGCATCTGCGGCGAAGCGCTTTGATTCGCATCCATATAAAAGAGCGCCTGCATCGCCAGTTCTCGCGCTCTGCGACGGGTCCCCATGACTAAGACTATCCCACTACTTTGAGCAGATTCGCCATTTCTACAGCAGCCATAGCCGCACTCCAGCCTTTATTACCGGCTTTGGTGCCGGCGCGTTCAATGGCCTGCTCGATGGTATCAGTGGTGATGACACCAAAAATGATCGGTACCTCCGATTCCAAACTGACCTGAGCAATTCCTTTGGACACCTCGGCGCTCACATAGTCAAAATGCGGAGTCGCACCGCGGATAACGGCACCCAGACAGATAATGGCATCAACTCCCTTTTTTTTTGCCAGTCTTTTCGCCATCAGCGGGATTTCAAATGAGCCCGGAACTTTCACAATCTGGATATCACTATCCTTGGCTCCAGAGCGTACCAGGGCATCCAGGGCACCGCTTAAAAGTTTTTCGGTAATAAAATCATTAAATCGGCTCACCACAATAGCAAACTTTTTACCTTCTGCATTTAAATGAGCTTCAAGAGTCTTAGCCATAAACGCTCCTTTCAGTGTAGCGTGTAAATAAAATTGAATATTGAATATTTTCGATTGAACATTTCAAGAATTCTTACCATTTTACAAAGGACGGAGCGACACGCGGCGCACACGCCGAGCAAGCGCGTGCGCTGCGGTAGCGCCTGCGCTGCGCGAGCGGCATCCACAAATATTCAATTTGAAATCTTCAATTTGAAATTCCGGCTCGTCCGGATCAGGGCGCGGCATCGACGTGTAATAAATGGCCCATTTTGAACTTCTTGCATTCCAGATAACACTTATTGTGTATATTTGCCGGGACTTCAATCGGAACCTGTTCGAGGATGCTCAATCCGTAACCGTCCAGACCCACCATCTTTTTAGGGTTGTTGGTCATAAGTTTCATTTTGCGAACCCCGAGATCCACCAGAATCTGAGCGCCAATGCCGTAATTACGCATGTCCGGCTTAAAACCAAGCTCTTCGTTGGCCTCGACAGTATCCAGCCCCTGATCCTGAAGGGCATAAGCCTTAATCTTATTCACAAGGCCGATTCCGCGGCCCTCCTGGCGGATATAAAGGAGGACACCGCTTCCTTCCTTTTCGATCATCGTCATGGCCTGTTGAAGCTGCAAACCGCAGTCGCAGCGCAGCGAACCGAAAATGTCTCCTGTCAAACACTCGGAATGCACCCGCGCCAAGACCGGTTTTTCCGGATCAATTTCGCCTTTAACCATGGCAATATGCAATAGACGATCGATATCATTTTCATACACGACGGCTTTGAAATCACCGGCCATCGACGTGGGAATCATCGTCTCTGCCGCTCGATGCACAAATGATTCGGTTCGCATCCGGTATTCAATCAAATCGGCAATCGTACAAATGCCGACACCGTGTTTTTCGCTGAACTTTTCCAAAGCGGGCATGCGGGCCATTGTACCGTCTTCGTCCATGATTTCGCATATCACCGCGGCAGGTTTTAAGCCGGCCAGACGGGCCAGGTCCACTGAACCTTCGGTTTGTCCGGCCCGCACGATTGCCCCACCGTTTTTCGCTCTCAAAGGGAATATATGTCCGGGACGCACCAAATCGCGTGGCTGGCAATCATCGGCAACTGCCGTCAAAATAGTGGTCGCACGGTCATGAGCTGAAATACCGGTAGTCACCCCGCACCTGGCTTCGATGGATACGGTGAAACCGGTTCCAAAGGGTGAGGTATTATTGTCGACCATCGGTGGCAAATCCAGCGAATCGCATTTCTCTGCGGTCATGGCAAGGCAAATAAGTCCCTTTCCGTAAGTTGCCATAAAGTTGATCGCTTCCGGCGTCGCCGTTTCGGCCGCCATGCAGAGATCACCCTCGTTTTCACGATCTTCATCATCTACCAGGATGATCATCTTGCCATCTTTAATATCGCGGATGGCTTGTTCAATTGTCAGTTGTGGCATGGGTTATCGATCTCCTAATTTTTTTTTATAAAAATCCTGATTTGGCCAGAGATTCCATGGTTACACCGGAGGAGCCGGTCGTTTTTTCACCGGTATGCGTCCAAGCGCCCCGGGTAAAGCGTTCGACATATTTACCAATCATATCGGTTTCAATATTAACCCGGTCCCCATTTTGTTTTATCCCGATAGCGGTAATTTCGGCTGTATGTGGAATAATGCTGACCGAAAAATTTTTGGGCTCGCAGGCATTGATGGTCAAACTGATCCCATCGACGGCGATCGAGCCTTTGTGGATGATAAAACGCGAAATGGCCTCCGACACGGCAATGGTAACGATAATGGCATTTCCCAGTTTCTCCCGCTGTCTAATGACGCCGGTGCCATCAATATGTCCAGAAACCAGGTGGCCGTCAATGCGATCAGAGAATCGCATGGCCCTTTCAAGGTTCAGGCGGTCGCCTCGCTTTGCCTTATCAAAAGTGGACACAGCCAGTGTCTCAGGGGAAAGATCCACCTCGAACGTTTTACCGCTAGTTTTGACAACCGTCAGGCAGGCGCCGTTTACCGCGATGCTGTCGCCGATTTTAGTTTGATCCAGGGCATAATCCGCTTCAATCCTCAGACGCTTTCCCTGACCGGCAGGTTGGATGGTGTCAATGGTTCCCAGACCTTCAATAATTCCCGTAAACATGATTTTTTCCGTTGTTTTTTGTTCGGTGTCCGTCGCACGCGGCGCCTGATGGGTATATTTGTAACGATTTAGAATTCAGGCGATTAAACCTATAGATCAGAATCAATATAATTATTATCTTGCAACATACAACAGACGACTGACCACAAACAACTAACGAATATACCCTTCTATCATCACATCATCATCAAATCGTTGGACGCGGATATCTTTGACCCGGATGCTGTCTTTCATTCGTTCCGGACCCGGTCCCTGACATATAGGTAGGCCGTCATCGCCTCCTAAAATTCTTGGGGCATAAAAAAAGAGTGCTTTATCGACAATTCCGCCGCTAAATGCCGACGCGATTACGCGACTGCCACCTTCAATTAGGAGGCTGGTGATCCCCATTGTACCCAGCCGAACCATCAGGGAATTTAATTCAAATTGACCATTTTTAACCGGCTGCTCGATTAGACGAACGCCTCTCTTTACGACCCGTTTCTTTTTATCCTCGCATACGGTATTGCCGATGACAAGGATCGTATCAGAATTGGAATCCAGCTGCAATATCCTGGCGTCGGAAGAGATGGACAGATGCGCATCAAGGACGATTCGCACAGGATCGAGGCCGCGGCCCGAATCCAGACGCGTCGTTAAGCTCGGGTTGTCGGCATGGATCGTCCCGATGCCCACCAAGATGGCATCAACGGCGTGTCGAAGCCGGTGCACGTATCGGCGGGCCTTTTCCCCGGTCACCCACTTGGAATCGCCGGTGCGGGTAGCAATGCGGCCATCCAGGGTAGCGGCACAT
>JASFTL010000194.1:0-7262 GCA_050053555.1 Desulfobacterales bacterium | reverse complement strand
ATGTCGATGGCCAGCTGGGTCCCGCCGCTGTCTGGGGCACCGGTATCTATCAAGGCGGTACGGCTGACACGGCCGCTGTTGATTTTGACATCAGTGCCTATCTGTTTGCCCTGGGCGCGAATGTTCCGGTTGGCCCTGCCGGCATCCACGGTCAGTTCTTCTACGCCAGCGGCGATGATGATCTTACTAATGATGAAGCGGATGCATTTTTCGGGATCGGCGGTGCAGGCGTCGGCCAGGCCTACTACTGGGCCGAAATTCTGGGCCTTGGTTTATTTGACTGGGATGCGCCGACAGGCTCACCCAATGCGGATGTTTCCAATATGTGGGCTGCTAACCTTGGCGCCACCATCAAACCGATGGAAAAGCTGTCTCTGACCGGCGACATCTGGTACGCGCAGCTGGTGGAAGACAATGCCTTCGGTGAAGACCAACTCGGTTTCGAAATCGACCTGGTTGCGACCTATCAGCTGGTTGAAGGCATGAACCTGGATCTGGTTGGTGCTTACCTGTTTGCCGGTGATGCGGTATCTGCCGACGGTGCCAACGACGAAGATCCTTATGAACTGGGTTGGAGACTGTCCCTTAGCTTCTAATCAGAGGCGGGGTGTGTGAGTTTACAACTCACAACTCAAGCACGATAAAAAAACCGGAAGGGGCAACCCTTCCGGTTTTTTTAGGTGTCAGGGATAAATCGGTTTCGGGTGTCAGGTGTCAGGCCCCTGGCGACTGGCCGGCAGCCGCAAGATAGAAGCCAGCGGCCAAAATGCTGACACCTGAACACTGACACCTGAAACCATAGACATTGTGTTGTTTAAAGAACTCAACTAGGCTAAAATATACCACCAGATTTGTGTAACATATTTGTTCTAGTCTGCCAGCTTCTTTTTCAATATCGCATTGACCAGTTTCGGATTGGCCTTGCCGCGTGTTTCTTGCATCACCTGACCGACAAAAAAACCCAGCAATTTGGTCTTGCCGTTTTTATAGGCGGCGACTTCTGCCGCGCAGTTTGCCAGAACCTTGGCGACGACCGCTTCGATGGCCGCTGCGTCGCTGATTTGAACCAGGCCTTTTTCCTCAACGATCTGCCGGGGCGGCTTGCCGGATGCGGCCATTTCCTCAAACAGGGTCTTGGCGATTTTGCCGCTGATAACCCCCCGGTCAACCAGCTCAATGAGCTGAGCCAGATCCCGGGCCGCAATCGGGGATTGGCTGATGGATTTTGCCTGCGCCTTTAAAAGTCCCAGCAAAGCACCCATGATCCAGTTGCTGACCTGTTTGGGCCGGTCAATGAGCTGCACGCATGCTTCAAAATAATCTGCCAGGTCCTTATCTGCCGTTAAAATATCCGCATCGTAAGACGGCAGGCCATAATCGGCGATAAAACGCTGTTTTTTGTCCGCCGGAAGTTCGGGCAGAGCGGCGCTGACGGTTTTGATCCAGCGAGCATCGATGATCAGGGGCAGCAGATCCGGATCCGGAAAATAGCGGTAATCATGGGCCTCTTCTTTGCCGCGCATGGAAAACGTTCGGCTTTTATGGGGATCCCACAGGCGGGTTTCCTGAATGACCTTGCCGCCGTCTAGCACAACCTCCTTCTGGCGCTCAATTTCATACTGCAGCGCTTTTTCAACATGCTTGAAGGAGTTGAGGTTTTTCAGCTCGGTGCGGATGCCGAAGCTTTCGTCCCCCTGGGGTCGAATCGAAACGTTGGCGTCGCATCTGAAACTGCCTTCCTCTAAATTTCCGTCACAAATGTCCAGATAGCGGACAATTGCCCGCAATTGCCTCAAATAAGCGCCCGCGGCCTGCGGTGATCGGATATCCGGCTCACTGACGATTTCAATCAGCGGCACCCCGGTGCGATTAAAATCCACCCGGCTGATCGGTCGCTGCGGATCATGGCCCAATTTGCCTGCATCTTCTTCCATGTGGATGCGGGTGATGCCGATACGTTCGGTACTGCCGTTGACCTCGACTTCGACATAACCGCGCCGGGCGATCGGAAGTTCATATTGAGAGATCTGATAGCCTTTTGGCAGATCCGGGTAAAAATAGTTCTTGCGCGCAAAGCGGCTTTCGGGTTCGAGTTTGCAGTGGGTCGCCAGCGCCATACGCATGGTAAATTCGACCACTTTTTTATTCAAAACCGGCAGAACGCCGGGCATTCCCAGGCATACCGGGCATGTGTGCGTATTGGGCGGTGCCCCGAAGGCGGTCGAACATGAGCAGAAAATTTTCGTTTTTGTCTTTAGCTGGGCATGGACCTCCAGCCCGATCACCGCTTCAAATTCCATGGCTTGCCCTTCATTTAAAATTGATAAATCCGCTATATCTCGTCGGCTAAGTGATTTTAGTCAAGTCTTCACTTATCGGTTACCCGTTTTGCAGTTGCGTAATACTTAAAAAAATGCCGCATGATAAACTTTACGGTTGGCTTGTTGACATGGAAATTTTCCCTGCCTTCTGAAAAATAGGTCAGCCCACTGAGGGGCTGGTAAATAGTTGCCATTTCAAATGCCGGGAAATAATAGACATTTTCATGCCGCACCGTAAATTCGTCGGCAACGGCTCGCAAGGTTGCTTTGGAATTGCAGCTGGCGCTGATCACATCAATGTCCTGGCGAAAGGTGGCCCAGAGGTTTACCGGTGAGACGGTTATCAAAATATGGCAATCCGGGTTGTAGGCCGCCATCAGCTCATAAATGCGTTCCAGATTGTTAAGGTTTTCTTCGTAGCGGCTGACCCGAAAACGATAACGGCTCATATCCCCACCCTCACTTACATACGGGCCGGCAGGCAGACATATCACCGAACCGTCGATGTTGTCCTGCCAAATTTCGGTTAGACCCAACGTTAAAATGAGGACCTCGGCCCTTTGCAGGGCATTGCGGGAATGGAGTCGATGCTGCGCAAAATCTGCTTCGGCTTCCTTCAGATTGTCGTATAAAACGACTCTGCGATAGGGGTCTTGGACTTTATTGGACCGGGGCGCTGTCCACCATCTCAGAGCGGGCTGCCAGTCTTCAAAGGTGTACTCAAAAATCTGACGCATACAATGGGTGCTGTAAACTCGCTCCCAGGCGGCACTGGCATGCAGGGATGCAGGATGATGGGTTTCTTCGATGATGTAATTGTAATCTCGCTGTATGAGTCGACGTTTTATTTCGCGGGCAAAACAGGATCCCATCGAGGCAATCGGCGTTGAATGTGAAATGCGAAATCGGCCCGCTTCGGGTGCCGGAAAGTTGCCATCCACCGGTGGATTTTCAAAAGAGCCCGGCCAGACCTGCCATTTTTGGAACTGATGTTTGGTGCGGGTATCTGAACGTACCATGATATCTTCCTTGTTGACGCATAAATTTTTTCTTAATTAAATTTGTAACCGCCGCGTTTTCCCGGCTTCCATGCTCGATAGACACGCGCGAAACTCCGCCCCCCATGGGGTTCGGCCGCAGCCGGCCGCAACAAATCTATCCCAGGCTTTGGCAATGCCCCCAGAATTTCTAGTTCGCCCCACAACAGGCAGAGAGGATGATCGCTGCCGCGGGAATCGGTTCTCTGGGGCTGTCCGGGATGAATCTGTGCGAATTTGCTGCCGTATGTGGATTTTCGGAATACATTGTTGCGGACCGCATGCGGCCGGAGCCCCATAGGGGACGGAAACGGTCTTGAAGCAGCCGGAGCATTTTGGTTACCGGGTTTCAGGATAAAATTGCCGACCGCTTCATTCAATATAAATCTGTTTGGGCCGAAAACCAATTTTTTTATTTTTGCATTTGCCATCCGGAACGCATGTGCGGCCGGATTCTTTTCTTATAACAAATTGATCCGGTGCTTGACAACAATAGCCCGCTTCTTTTATATTAATTCATTTTATTAATGACCTTTTTTTGGTTTTCGTCTGTTCGGCTGAGTAGCTTCAACTAAATTACTGCCCGGGATAGTGGATGGCGCGTAATTCGACATATAATATTTTGATGTATTCGCATGACACCTATGGTCTTGGGCACATTCGCAGAACCATGGCCATTGCGGCTCATTTGCTGGCGCCCCGCATCAATATTCTCATTCTTACCGGCTCCCCCATTGCCGGTCGCTTTTCGTTTCCGGAACAGATCGACTTTGTGCGTATCCCGGGAATGATCAAAAAAACCAACGAAGAATACCTTCCGCTTTCCATTAAAATCAATGCCAGACACGCACTGGACATTCGCAAAAGCATTATCACCGCTACCGCTAAAACCTTTCAGCCGCAGCTTTTCATCGTGGACAAAGAACCGCTCGGGCTGCGAAAGGAGGTGTTGCCGACGCTAAAGTGGCTGCAGCGCTGTCGTCCGGATACCCGTGCGATCCTGGGGCTGAGGGATATCATGGATGATGCTGAAACGGTAAAGAATAATTGGAACGAAAAAGGTGTCTATCAGGTCTTAGAAAGCCTGTATGCTGAAATATGGGTTTACGGTAATCAGGAATTTTATAACCCCGTTGTCGAATATGATATGGGGGAGTCGATCAGCCACAAGATTCACTTTACGGGATATATTCCACGAAAAATTCCCGGCAAAGAAGCCGTGCGCAATATGCGCAAAGAGCTTGGTGTCCAACCGGACGAAAAACTGGTTGTGGTGACCATCGGCGGCGGTGGCGATGGATATACGATTATGCAGAACTATGTCGACATGCTCGAATCAGTCCCTGAGGGTCTGCCATTCAAGAGTGTACTGATTACCGGCCCATTTATGCCGAAGAACAAACGCCGAAAAATCTTTAAACGCGCCAGAAAGCTTGGGGTGCGCACCTATCACTTCTATCGACAGATGGAAAAAATATTTGCGGCTGCTGATCTGGTGGTGAGTATGGGCGGTTACAACACCCTTTGTGAAATTCTCAGTCAGGGGACGCCCAGTCTGGTCATTCCGCGGGAGGCACCCCGTAAAGAGCAGAAGATCCGAGCACAAGCGTTTAAGCGCCAGAATCTGGTCGATTATATCCCCTGGGGAGAATTCACACCGCAGATTTTGCAGGAAAAGATCCTCAGCCTCCTGGAAGCCCCCGGGCCTTACCTGGAGGCGATCTCGCGATTTCGGTTTACCGGTATTGAGACCATGCAGCAGCGCCTTCGCGATTTCAGGCCTCAAAAATCATGAGTTCCCCGAATCGACCACTATTGGGAATAGTCCTGAAGGGTTATCCACGAATTTCCGAGACGTTCATCTCCAATGAAATCCTTCTACTCGAGAAATTGGGTTTTCCGATCCATCTTTTTTCGATGCGCCAGCCCCGGGAAAACTTCACACATAAAAGCGTTGCCCAAATTCAAGCAAAGGTCGATTACCTGCCCGAGACCCTTTTAAGACCGCTGCCGCGCTTGATGTATCATAACTTTTTGCTGGCGGTGCAGAACCCGAAGATCTATGCCAAGGCAATAAAAATCGCGTTGCAACGGTTTTTAAGGACTCGAAAATCGGCCACCATAAAGCATCTCTTTCAGGCAGGCTATCTGGTTCGTCATTTACTTCCGCACCGCAAGATCATGCATTTGCACGCCCACTTTGCGCATTCGCCGACCTCGGTGGCGATGTTTACCAGCATATTAAGCGGTCTGCCGTTCAGCTTCACAGCCCATGCGAAAGATATTTATACCTCAGATCCCAGGCAACTGCGGGAAAAACTAGCGCTGGCACGATTTGTCATAACGTGCACAGCCTATAACCGGCACCATTTAGCTAAACTTTATGATGGTCAGCCAAAACCGATTTTTTGCGTCTATCACGGCATTGATACCGCTTTGTTCTCAGTGCAGCGGGAAACGCATCAAGCGCCTCTAAAGCCCTATCAAATCCTTACCGTCGCTCGGCTGACCGCCAAAAAAGGCCTTCCCACCGTTTACAGGGCGCTGAAGGTACTTTGCGAAAGCGGAATTCCATTTGAGCATATTCTCATCGGTGATGGCGAAGATCGCAAAAATCTATTAGCGCTTATCGAAAAGCTAGGTCTTAGCGCTCAGGCGCGGTGGCTGGGTACCCAGCCCCATGATGTGGTGTTGAATCATTATAAACGGGCGCATCTGTTTGTGCTGGGCTGCGAGGTGGCTGCCAACGGCGACCGGGATGGCATTCCCAATGTTTTGCTGGAAAGCATGGCCATGGGCGTCCCGGTGGTGGCAACCGATATTTCCGCTATTCCCGAGCTTATCGAATCCGAAAAAACAGGCATTCTCGTTAAGCCCGGCCGAGCCGGACGACTGGCGGAAGCCATGATAAAAATGCTGACCGATGGCGAACTAAGATCTCGTGTGATACCGGCTGCCCGACAGCGCGTCCTGCAGGGCTTTGACAACAAAGTTTTAATACGTGAAATAGCTGATATTTATCGGAATAAAATTGCTGCATTCAAGAACCTTGAATTAAATGAATCGTTCAAAGCGGAGTCGCCATTTCCGTAATCTGCAATCCGCAATCTGCAATCCGAATTATGAAGATTTTATTCTATGCCCCTTTCAAACCGCTGGGCCATGAACACCCCTCCGGTGATCTGGTCACGGCAGGCGGAATCGTTGACTACCTGATTAAACAAAACCACCAGGTCACGGCGGCCAGCTCGCTGCGTTGCCGCTGGATTTACTGGAAACCTTGGCTTTGGCCCCAATTGATAGTTGAAAAAAGAAGGGTCGTCCGCCGGTTTTTGAGGAAAGATTATGATCTTTGGTTTACCTATCACACCTATTACAAGGCACCGGACTTGCTGGGTCCATATGCTTCGCGCAATCTGACACTCCCATATGTTATATTTCAAGGCATTTATTCAACCAAACGCCGGCGCAAACTGAAGACGTTGCCCGGCTTTTATTTGAACAAACGTGTTCTTTGTCATCCTGAGCATGTCTTTACCAATAAAAAAGTTGACCAGATCAATCTCAAACGGATTCTGCCCGATGAGCGCATCAGCTATTTAGCACCCGGAATCTATCCCGACGAGTTTCATTTTGACGCCGGTGCACGGCAAGAACTTCGCTCACAGTGGGACATCGGTGATCTGCCGGTGGTTTTTTCGGCTGCCATGTTTCGACCGGATGTGAAAACCGAAGGGTTGACATGGGTGATTCGGGCCTGTGGTGAATTGCTGCGACGCGGGAATCTCCTGCATCTGGTTATTGCCGGCGGCGGTAAGGAAAAGAACAGGCTGCAACGATTGGCCAAGGTGCAATTGTCGAATCGATTTCATTTTGCAGGGGAAATTCCCCGCAAAGAAATGTA
>JASFTL010000193.1:0-7276 GCA_050053555.1 Desulfobacterales bacterium | reverse complement strand
TCTGACCGCTGCAACCAAAGCGTTGCTGGTCGGCAGATCACAAGAGAAAGTTTCCTTCAAATGCGTTGCATGACGATTGATTCGACAAACCCGCAAACCTTTGCCTGATTTTCTTCCGCCACTTGAATCCAACAATGCGATGACCTCCTTTTTTCAGTAAGCGATGAATCAAGGCGCTACCAGCCCATCTCCGACACCCAGAACCGATTCCCTAAAAATCGATCATAAAACCAACATTGCAGCCGATTGCTTGAAACAAAAAACCGGGCCACCGCTACCAGGCAACCCGGTCATTTAATACGCTCTCAGGCAACCCGGCGATCCGCCTGCGGCGGACCCGTGGCTTTCCGTCCCCCGATTTCTCGAGGTTTGGCTTTTTCACGAGTGAATTCGACTTTCGATTCTCTAATATGACTGTATTCGACTCAATATTATGCAATAAATAGGCCTAAATGCGCTTTTATGTATATTTGGCTAAAATTCAATAAGTTACAATAATAGTACGATTAAACTTCAGCATTAGTATGCCGCATAATGTCAAATTTTGTGACAAAAATTGAAAGCGTCAAATAATTCCAGATGAGCAGATGGGGTAAATTCACGAAATAATGCGTCACCTTATTAAAGCCACGGGAAAAAATGCCGATAAAAACTTATATCTGGTACACAAAATTCACCCGAACCCCCATTTACAAATTGTATAAAATGCGGATTACCATAAATCGGTGAGGCCAATGTTTAAATTGATTCAAAAAACCAATCCGGAACAGTATTATGCAACGAAAAAAAAGAACTTTCTGGTCGGCAAGTCGAAGCAGTGTGAAATTGTAATTGCGGATCCTCATATTTCCGATGTTCAGGCCAAAGTGGGAACGAAAAACAATAAATATTTCATTAAAAATCTGGGACAAGAACCCATTTCGGTCAATGGCCACGAAACGGGGGGACAGTTTTTAAATAACGGGGACGAAATTGCGTTGGGTAAAACCAAGTTACTCATCGAGCTTTCGAAGAAAGGATATCAGCCTTCCAAGGAAACTCCGATGGAGGCCAAAACCATGGTGCTGGACTCACCGACAGAAGAGACCCTGGGACCCCGATTGGTGTGTACCACATCATCCGGCAAAAGTCGGATCATCCCGCTTAAAATGCAAAAACTCATTATTGGACGATCAAATGAAGCCACTTTAAAGTTGATTCATCCCTCGATTTCGCGCAAACACTGCGTGATTGAAAAGCACAAGCACGGATATGTTGCCCGAAACATCAGCACGACGAATCCACTTTATCTAAATGATCAGAATATAACCGAAAAACGTCTTTTTTCGGGAGACCAACTCCGGCTGGGTACGTTCGCAATCACCTTTATTTCTGATGAGAAGGCCGACACCCGTCAGGCGACACAAAAAATCATCACAAAAAAAGTGCGCTCGACCCGGGGTGTCTGGTTAGCGGCAATGCTGATCATCATTTTTTCGGGATATCTGCTTTATGTGCATGCCTATACGCCGTGGCAAGTTCAGCAGAAGCTTGAGACGGTCGCCGGTCAGATTGAAATGGGTGAGTTTCAATCGGCCAAAGACACGTTAGTGTATCTGCTGCACACGAATCTTTCGCCCGAAAATATCCAAGCCGCCAAAGACCTGCTTGCTCAAATCACGCTGGCGATTACCCGGGAGAAAGCCCAAGATGGAAATATTGACAGCGCCAAAAAATATTTAAAATCTTACCTGGCGGAGCATGGAAGCGGGAAAGAAGCAGAACCGCTTTGGCACCGTCTGGATTATTATCGATTGACGCTCGGTGAACAACTGGAATCCTCAAATGAATATCAATCCGCGTTGCGAGAATATTCGGCCATACGGGAAGATAGTCTCTATTTTGAAGACGCCCAAAAGGCCATCCGCCGAATTTGGCTGGCCTATCAGCAAAAAAACCGTCAGCAACAAACTTTAGCACAATTGCTCAAAGAGGCTGAAACGCATTTTCTCGCCAGACGTTATCTTACCCCGGTCAATAAAAATGCGTATGCAGCTTATCAGGCCGTCCTTGCGTTAAAACCCGATCATGCAAGAGCGCTTCAGCGTATCGAGCAAATCAAAACGTTCTATCGCGAACACGGAGAGGGCTATTTTGCCAAAGGCAACTGGTCCAAAGCGCTTTCTTATTTTGAACGCTACAGCATCATCGACCCTGAATCTGCGGACATTAAGGAAAAAATAAGTACCTGTCGCCAAAAACTGGTAGCCGCCCAAAGACAAGATCGCAATTCCAGTGGGATGGTCACCGCCCCAAAAAAGCAAAATGAAAAACGCGAAGAAATTCAACGGCTACTGGAAGAATCCGGAACTGAAAGTTCCAGGATTATGAAATATCTATTTGAGGAGCAGGAGGGTGAAAAGAAATCTGACACACCCTGGTAATTCCGAACGCGCGTATGCATCAATCCTGCTGAATATAAACGATTATCGAAACCGGTCATAGCAAAACAAAAAAGCGGATAAGTTTAATGAAAACGAAAAATGCTGTTATTTCAATTGCGATAGTTATCTGTTTAACAATGGGGTCGACCTCGTGTGCCATAAAGGATATGCTGTTGCCGCCACCGTCTCCCACGGTACTTGAGGATCAGCAACTCCCTCACAAAGTGGCGATAATTCCGTTTGTCAACAAAACATCCAATCCCGAAGCCGGTAGCATCATTCGCAAGATGTTTTACAATTTTTTTAGTTCATTGAATTACATAGATCTCGAGCCGTTTGTCATTGACGACAACTTGAAAAGAAATAATCTGTATCAGTCAATTAGGACTGGCGAGTCAGTTTCGGCAACGCAGCTGGGGCAACTTTTGGGAGTGGATGCCGTTATCTTCGGAGAAGTTATCAATTTGGGCAAGACCTATGCACTGGTGTATGCTGATAATTCTGCCGCCCTCAAAGCAAAAATGGTGCGATGCAACTCCGAGCAGGTTATCTGGGAACTCGAGCATAGTGTTCGGTTACAAGAAGGAGAGGTGCCTATAAGTCTCACCGGTCTGGCGACAGCAATCGTCAAAACAGCCATTAGTCATCAACAGGCTTCTCACCTTCAAGCAGCCGCCGAGCTATGTATGCAGATGATCGCCACTATTCCTAATCCTGAAGGCTTGACCGAACCGCCGCCCAGAATTCAGGTACTTGTTCACAACGCGAGCGCCAAACTGCTGCGACCCGGAGATCGGATAAAAGTGGTTATGATCGGCGAAAAACACCAAATTGCCAGCTGGAGTATTCCCCCGTTAATCAAAGATCTCCCGTTGAAAGAAAAAGAACCGGGCATATATATCGGGGCTTATCGTATCCGATCTAAAGATCGGCTGCCTCATGGGCGCATAATTGGGTATCTACGATCCAAAAACGGTGCCGGAAGCCAATGGGTAGATACACTGGGCTCCATAAAAATAGGTGCCCCGACCGTGCTGCCCGCTGTCATCTCCAACGATACGATATTAAATGCGAAAAAAAGCCCCTACCTCGTTGAGGACGCATTGGTGGTTTTGCCCGGGGCCAAACTCAGCGTAATGCCCGGCACCGTCATCTGGTTTCTCAGGCTTGGGCTGGTCGTAAAAGGGGAACTACAAATCATCGGAACGGAAGCTGAACCGGTTCGCTTTGCCAGTTTAGGCGATTCGAAATGGAAAGGCATTTTTTTAGATCAAAGTCATACCCGGAATAAAATTGAGCACGCTAAAATATCCGATGCCGAATTCGGCCTAAGGGCCGCAGATTCGACGGTGTTTTTACAAAACTGTATTTTTCAAAACAATGTCTGGGGAATCGTCTTGGAGGAAGGCACCGCTGAAATTTCGAAAAGTCTTATCCGAACGTCCGGCAAAACTGGAATCGCCGCCCGTAAGGCTAAGCTTTCGGTAAAAGATTCCGTCATTACCGAAAATAACTCCGGCGGATTTCTACTCGAGAATTCAAATGTTCTTATTGCGCAAAATAATATCTTAAACAACGGCAACTGGGCTGTAAAAGTCATTGACAAAAAGGGAAAGATTCAGGCCGCAAAAAATTGGTGGGGGGATGAAAATCCCGAATTGGCGGAAATTATCGGACAACTGGCAATTCAGCCGGTTTTGCAGAAGCCAATCAAGTTCAAGGTATTCGAATAATTTTCAGGCAATTGAATTCTCGCGCAGTCTAACTTAAAATCCATTATGCGCCCACCTCAGGTATATTCAAGCCCGTCAATGATATCCGCCCGCAGCCTGCCCCGACAAATCATTTGCGCGCTAAACATCCGCTTATCATGCCGCTGCAATCAAAATGCCTGTCTGAGGAACTTCACAGCAGCAAACTGACGTTTGACATTTGACCGGCTTTCTGTCATGGAAACACAATTTGCGGGTAACAAGCGGTTTTTATCCACATTTGCTCAGAAACCATGAAAAAAAACCGGCCTATACGGATAAAAGCGATCCTTTTTTGCTTTTCGGAAACCATTGTACAGCACAGCCAGCAGATCGATAAAGAGCTAAAAGCGGCTATTGGTTGTCCGTTTGAAACCGCTCTGATTGAATATGTTCAAAACCTGCCGGAATCTGATCAAAGCAAGCAGATTCTCTCGAACCTTGACGCTCAGGAATTAAAGGCGGCTGCAAAGTTAAATCCCGATGCTGCCTTTCTGGAAACCATTCCATTCTTAATTTCCAAAAAGCTCCGGCTGGGAATCATTAGCACCATGAGCAGGAAAGCCGTCCGGCACGTCCTGCAGCGTTTTAGATCCATCCCTGCGGCAGATATAGAGGTCATCATCAGCCGTGCTGAATTGATGCAGCTGGCGCCGGAAACTAATTTAATCGACATCGCCGCCGAAAAGATGAACATCGCGGCTGAAAATCTTATGATCGTAACGACAAACGTCTCTGAAATTCAAGCCGGTCAAAAGGCCGGTGCCATAACCGTCCAAGTCGATCCAGATCAGAAATCCAAACCGCTAGCCTTAACCCGCGATTTTGGGATCCAAAATATCCAAGAATTAAAAGACATCGTTCGCATGGGAACGCCGCTTCCGACCGGAAAATTGCCGAATGACCTTTTGCGCGATTTTCTGAATCAATTTATCTTCACTGACCCTACGGTTCTGATAAACCCCGGTGTGGGAGAAGATATTGCGGCCGTTGATATCGAATCCAAAGAAGTTTTGGTTCTTAAGTCTGATCCGATTACATTTGCTACGGATTCCATCGGGCAATATGCCGTCTTGGTCAACGCCAATGATATTGCCACTTCCGGTGCCACGCCCAAATGGTTCTTGACGACGCTTTTTTTCCCGTGCGGCATTACGGCCTCTCAAATCCAGCATGTGGTCGCCGAACTTACTGTATTTTGCCAGCGATGGGATATTATTTTGTGTGGCGGTCATACCGAAATCACGGACGCCGTCACCCGACCGATCATCGCCGGGATGATGGCGGGCACCGTGTCCAACAAGAACTTGATTGACAAACGGAATATGGAAAAAGGCGACCGGATCTTTTTAACCAAAAGTGTTGCGGTAGAAGGAACTGCCATTATTGCCAGGGAATTTGGCGAACGTTTAAAGAAAATGGGTATGACGAAAAAGGAAATAGACCACTGCAGCCGGTTTTTGGATAACATCAGTGTCATCGCCGAAGCGAAAATTGCTGCTGTCGCCATGGGAACCAGTGCCATGCATGATGTTACTGAAGGTGGGTTGGCAACCGCACTCGAAGAGTTGAGCATTGCCGGCAACCACAAGATCAAGATCGACATAGACAAAATTCCAGTTTTCACCGAAACTCGAAAAATTAGTCGCCTACTGGATATCGATCCATTAGGGCTGATTGGCTCCGGCAGTCTTTTAATATGTTGTCACAAAGAAGGTTGTGACAAACTTACGACATCTATTCGTGATGCTGGCATTGACATTGCCTGTATCGGAGAAGTAAAGGATAGAGGTCAGGGCGTATATGCTTATCGAAAAAACAGGCAGGTAAGTTGGCCTGCTTTTGAAGTGGATGAGATTACCAAATTGTTTTAAGGTTAAGAAGGTTAGGTCTTTCTGAGACCGCGGGTAAATATTTCAAAGGCAACATCCAGGGTCTGTTTTAGGTAATCCTTTTTCTCATCGATAATTTTCTTACTGGTCAACCACAAAACAACCCCGGAAAACAGGGACCAAAAGGTGTCGGCCAGCGCTAAGGGGTGGCGGTCAACAAATATGCCCTTATCGACACCTTCTCTGAATATCTGAGCAATCGATCCAAGCGATTTGCGCGACAGATCCTTAATTTCTGACATGAGCTGCGGCGACAGATTCTTGAGGGTTTCACTGGATTGCAGATGAAACATATTGATGATAATCAAAGGATCGAATTCGTAAACATCGTACATGGCATCTACAAGAGACTTTAATTTGTCTTCAGGTCCAGAGTCTTTTTCTTCATTCACATGTTCGACTCTGATGAGAAGATACTGGAGTATCCGGAGGGAAAGAGAGGCATAGAGTTCTTCCTTATTCTTAAAATATAGATAAAGTGTACCCGGGCTGAGTTCGGCTTCCTGAGCAATATCCTCCATCGTGGCTTTATTAAATCCTCTGTCGGAAAAAACGCGCTTGGCGGCCACCATAATCTGCTGCCGCCGCCTTTCTTTTTCCCTTTCTTTCCTTTCCTGGATTCCCATGACTCTGATCTCCTGAATATTATTTATTTATAATATGAACTTATAATTATTATTTATTATTTAGTCAAGAAGAATATTTCGGGAGGTAAAATGGGAGAAGAATTAAAATCCAGTGCTCATAAAGTTCAGAAAGCGCTAAAAGCCCGGGGTCTGAATTGTGAAGTTGTGCAAATGCAGCAAATGACTCGAACTGCAGAAGATGCCGCCCAGGCGGTCGGGTGCGACGTCGGGCAGATCGTAAAGTCGCTGCTTTTTAGAAGCAAACCGTCCGGCAAGCCCATTTTGGTGGTTGCCAGTGGTGCCAATCGCGTTAATGAAAAAGTGCTCAGTCGGCAAATATCTGAATCTGTAAAAATGGCAAATGCGGAATTTGTCCGTGAAATGACCGGTTTTGCCATCGGCGGTGTGCCACCGGTCGGTCACAAGCACCCCCTAACGATTTTTATCGATAAAGATCTTTTGCAGTATGAAGAAATCTGGGCAGCCGCCGGGACACCCCAGGCGGTTTTCAAATTGACTCCGGACGAGCTCAAAAGAATCACCGACGGTAAGGTTATATCGGTGAAATAAGCCCGGAACAATCT
>JASFTL010000192.1:0-7280 GCA_050053555.1 Desulfobacterales bacterium | reverse complement strand
TTTGTAAGTCCCTGCTTAATGCATTTAAAAGGAATTTCAGCTTTGTGTTTGTTTAACAATTCACTGGCAGCCAGAGCGAGGGCCGCATTTTGAACCTGATAGTGACCCAGCAGGGGCGTCTGTAAATCGTGCCAGGTGTTTTCAATGCCGTGGTAGGAAAAATGGCCGGATTGATTGCGCCGGACCGTGAAATTTTTCCCCAGCAGGTATACAGGAGCAGAATTTTGTCGGGCCACCCGCTGTAAAACTGATCGGGCCTGTTTTTGTTTTACGGCCGTGACGACTGGTGTCCGTTGTTTGATGATGCCGGCTTTCTCGCGTGTAATCTGAGCCAGCGTGTGGCCCAGATATTCTTTATGTTCCATGGACACATTGGTGATAATGGAAATGGCCGGCCGAATAATGTTAGTGGCATCATAGCGTCCGCCCATACCGGTTTCGATTACGGCCCAATCTACTTTTTGTCGGCCGAATTCATAAAGTGCCATGGCAGTGGCGAATTCAAAAAAAGTCGGGCTGCGGTCTCCGTGATGGACCTGTCGCACTGCATTATACGATTTTACCACGGCGGCATCTGAAATCTCGCGTTTGTTGATGCAGATTCTTTCGTTGAAACGAACAAGGTGAGGTGAGGTATACAGACCCACTTTATAACCGGATTCGTATAAAATGGAGGATAAGACCGATGCAACTGATCCTTTCCCGTTGGTTCCGGCCACGTGGATGCTGGCAAAATTGTTCTGTGGATTTCCAAGAGCGCTTAAGATGCGCTTGATGGTTTCAAGACCGAGGATGATACCAAACCGTCGAAGGCCGTACATGGTCTTCAAGCAGCTGTTGTATGTATCTTTTTGAGGCATGGAAATAAAAAACCCGGCAAAATTGCTCTTCTGCCGGGTTTTAAATTATTTAAATGGCTTCTATCTTCTGTATCTGGCTGCACGGGCAGCTGCAATTCTTTCTCTTCTTAAGGCTTCACGCATTTTACGACGTCTGTATTCGCTCGGCTTCTCATAGCTCTTTTTTAATTTAAGCCGTTTAAACAGACCATCGTTTTGAATCTTTTTTTTCAAGATCCGCATGGCTTTTTCTATATCGTTGTCGATAACTCTAACCTCAATATCCTTCAAACTTCTCGCCCCCTTTTTTATAGAAAATTTATAATGGTTTGATTGCGCCATTTTTATATTTATTTCGCAAAACACTTACTCATATATTATATCATATTTTTTGGCAAGAAAAATTTCC
Source organism: Desulfobacterales bacterium (assembly GCA_050053555.1). Classification (GTDB taxonomy): domain Bacteria; phylum Desulfobacterota; class Desulfobacteria; order Desulfobacterales; family JAHEIW01; genus JAHEIW01. The sequence continues at coordinate 6,032 of JASFTL010000192.1, read as the reverse complement.
GGTATTTTCAATAAAATCTTTTTGCAACATAGTCTTGACACCCGGCCATCCTTTCGCCATACTCTGCCCGCAAAAATGTATGATTGTATATCTGAATTTGCTTAACGAAAAGAAGGAGGATAGCACATGCGCTTGATATTATTAGGCGGACCCGGAGCAGGTAAGGGTACCCAGGCTAACTTCATCAAAGATAATTACCAAATCCCTCAAATTTCTACCGGGGACATGCTCCGTACGGCCTTGAAGGAAGGGACCGAGCTGGGTTTGAAGGCTAAAGAATTTATGGATGCAGGCAAGCTTGTCCCTGATGATGTGATCATCGGCCTTGTTAAAGAACGAATTAAAGAACCGGATTGCGAAAAAGGATTTCTGTTTGATGGATTTCCGCGAACCATCCCTCAGGCGGATGCTTTGAAGGAAGCCGGGGTACCGGTTGAGGCTGTGGTTGACATCGATGTACCCGATGCAGAAATCATCAAGCGTATGAGCGGACGCCGCGTTCATCTTGCCAGTGGACGGACCTATCACATTGTTTTCAATCCGCCCAAAGAAGAGGGCAAAGATGATGTGACCGGTGAACCCCTGATCCAGCGAGATGATGACCAGGAAGAGACGGTACGAAAACGGCTGGACGTTTACCATGCGCAGACGGAGCCTTTAATCGATTATTATAAGAATTGGGAAAAAGCCGGTGATACCAACGCTCCGAAATATATTCGTATCGAAGGTGTCGGTCAGGTAGAAGAGATTCGTGATCAGATATTCGCCGCCCTCGATCGTTTGAAGTAGCAGAGGGCAGAAGTCAGACGACAGAAGACCGATTGTAAAAACAGGAGAATGAAACCATCGTATCTGACTTCTGTTTTCTGTCCTGGGTCATCTGTTTTCTGAGTTCTGACCTCTGACCTCTGTTTCAATTAGTTTTTTAACCAATGCCAGGGCGTCCTTCCGGGTCATATCGCTTCTTGACAACCGTTCCTCTTCCACTCGATCTAAAATTTTTTTGAACCGCGGTGAAGGTTTCAGACCGAATTCATGAATCAAATCGCGGCCGGTAATGATGGGTGTTTTTGATTTCTTCGGCTTAAAATCAGTTTCAAAATCAGCGAGCAATTGGTTAACAAATTGTATAAATGCACGGTTTCGATCGTTAAGCTCTTTTTCTTTGCCCAACATATCAGCTGTTGCACACATCAGAAGCTCGGGAATATGCGCCGCGCATTTTATAAAAAACCGGGTAACGGCACGGGAAGTCTCATTTTGTGCATTTAGGGCTGTAAAAAGAAAAAGCGGGCGTGTGTGATGCCGCACAAGGAAAACAATGCGATCGATATTGCGTGTTGAGCATTTCAATCGCCTGCAGATCACCTCAGCCATCTGCGCACTCCGGCGCTCATGGCCGTAAAAATGGAGCTTCCCGTCAGTATCCATGGTTTGAACAGCCGGTTTTGCAACATCATGTAACAGTATCGAAAATTTCAGCAACGGAATTTGTGCGTCGGTGATCCGGCGCGAGGCCGGCTCTCCCTTGGCAACCAGCAATTTTTGATTTGAACCCAACAAGCCTTCCATCTGAGAAAAAGCACGCAGTGTATGTTCAAACACGTTAAATTGATGGTATTGATCTTGCCGGCATTCTTTTAATGCTGAAAGTTCAGGTAGAAATGCAAACAACAGACCGGTATCGGCCATCTGACAAAGATAAGGATGGGAGCCGGCGCATTGTAGCATCTTGAAAAATTCTTCTCGGATCCTTTCTCCCGCTGATTTCTGGATAAGCAAAGCCTGTTCTTTAATCGCCGCTTGTGTCTGCGCTTCAATCTGAAATTGAAATTCGGCTGCGATGCGATACGCTCTGAGTAGCCGTACAGGATCCCGGTTAAAACTATCTGTTGAAACCATCCGAATGGTTTTGTTCTTCAAGTCGCGTTGACTGCCAACAAGATCAATCAATCGATGGGATGACAAATCATATGCCATAGCATTGATCGTAAAATCCCTTGCCTGAAGATCTTTCTCAATGGATTCTTCTTTTATTTTGGAAATATCGACGATTTTGTTTTCGCTAACTACCCGAATAATCCTTCGTCCGGCTTTCCCGATTTCAACCCTGCGACCGTGTGTGCGGCTTTCAATCTGGCGTGCGAATTTAACTGGATCTCCCTGCACGGCAACGTCATAATCAACCGGTGAACGGCCGCAAAGCATATCTCTGATTGAACCCCCAACAATGAATGCGCCCGGGATTTCAGGAAAAATATTTGTATCAATTAGAATCATTTTTTTATTAGATAACAAAGAATTAAAATAGATCTGGATTATAACACAGCTTGGATTGAATTGAACAACAATCTGTTGAATGTTACGCTAAAGTATTTAAAAATCTGACAAACTGCTTGACAGGATTCCAATAATGGTATAATTTTTATTTTACAGATCTAAGGCATTACCCACCAGATTGTGAGGACTTAATAATATTCTTCTTGTATAAAATCATCGAACACTCATAATCCTCCTTAAAACCGACATGGATCCAATCCATTAGCCTGCTGTGTAAGGACGCCTATATATTTAATCAAATGTCAACGTTTCCAAGCGCGGATACCGTTTAAACGGTTTCTTTAAACGATAACTCACCCTGAGCTTTAGCATATTGCGAAAGTACGGGAAAGTATCGAATAAAATAGCCTAAAGAATGGCCCCCACGAGCCGGTTACGATAAGCTCACGGATATGGGGATATGACCTGCCTGCCAAAGACAGAGGCGGGAAAAAGCCCTCTCGAATACTAACTAAAAGGGGAATATGTTTAATGAATATAGTTGAACTAAAAGAGAAAAACATCAGCGAACTGACTCAAATGGCCAAACAATACAAGATTGATGGTGCGGCCGGAATGCGCAAGCAAGAGTTGATGTTCGCCCTGCTTCAACATCAGATTGAAAAAAACGGTTTCATTTTCGGTGAAGGAACCCTGGAGATTTTACCGGATGGATTTGGGTTTTTAAGATCGCCGGATTCAAATTATTTACCCGGCCCGGATGATATTTATGTGTCGCCATCGCAGATTCGACGCTTTAATCTGAGGACAGGAGACACCGTTTCGGGACAAATCCGCCAGCCTAAAGAGTCTGAACGGTATTTTGCATTGTTGAAGGTTGAGGCAGTGAATTTTGAAGACCCGGAGGTGGCCCGCGATAAGATTCTTTTTGATAATCTCACACCGCTTTATCCGGATCGAAAGGTTAATCTCGAAACCGATCCTGAAAATTATTCCACCCGCATCATGGATATGATGATTCCCACCGGCTTTGGACAGCGCGGCCTGATTGTTTCGCCGCCCCGATCCGGTAAAACCATGCTGCTGCAAAGTATTGCCAATGCGATTATTGCCAGTCATAAAGATGTGGTGCCGTTTGTATTGCTGATTGATGAGCGCCCGGAAGAAGTTACCGATATGGAACGGACGGTTGCCGCGGAAGTCATCAGTTCCACCTTTGATGAGCCTGCCGAACGGCATGTTCAGGTAGCCGAGATGGTAATTGACAAAGCCAAACGGCTGGTTGAGCATAAAAAAGACGTGGTTATCTTGCTGGATAGTATCACGCGCCTGGCCCGTGCCTATAATTCGGTGGTGCCGCCCAGCGGAAAGATTTTATCCGGTGGCGTGGACTCAAATGCCTTGCAGCGCCCCAAGCGATTTTTCGGTGCCGCCAGAAATATCGAGCAAGGCGGCAGCTTGACGATAATCGCAACCGCATTGGTTGATACGGGCAGCCGCATGGATGAAGTTATTTTTGAAGAATTTAAAGGCACCGGCAATGCTGAGATTCAGTTAGACCGCCGCCTGGCCGACAAACGGGTTTATCCTTCATTTGACATCAAGCGCTCCGGCACGCGCAAAGAAGAACTGCTTTTGGATGAGGAAACCTTAAATCGGGTCTGGATATTGCGCAAGCTGCTTACGTCGTTAAATTCGGTTGACAGCATGGAGTTCTTACTGGAAAAAATGAGCGGAACCAAAAATAATAAGGAATTTTTAAATTCAATGAATGCCTAGAAGTGGCTTCAAAAATAAATTAAGGGTTGCCAAAAGGGGTTCATTCGTATATAAAAAAACTTTTTTAGGGGGTTGAAATAAAATGAAAACTGATATTCATCCTGAATATAATGAGACCACCATTCGGTGTGCCTGTGGAAACGTATTGGAGGTCGGATCAACCAAAAAGGATATCCGCGTTGAAATTTGTTCCCAGTGCCATCCTTTTTTTACCGGTAAACAAAAACTAATTGACACGGCGGGTCGAATCGAGCGTTTCCGCAAAAAATATGAAAAATTCCAACAGAAAGAAAAACCAAATCAGTAGCCTCTCACTTGCAATTATGCTGAGCTGTTAGCAGATTCCTAAAACCGGTCCGCTTCGGCTAAACGGCATAAGAAGCCCTTTCAAGTATTATTTTTACGACAACAGGCCAGAACATTTCCCGAAAAAATATTAACGTTACAGCAAAGCACAAAAATAAAGACCAGCGGAACAAAATTTCGTGTTTGCGCAAGCTTGATTTTACACACCGTCGGCAAACTCGTGATTTAAAGCGATCGTCGCCGTATTAGGTTAGAGACACCATGTTTGAAAAATTAAAAGGGGTTGAGAAAAGATTTTCCGAAATTGAGAAGCATTTAAGCGATCCGGATATTGTAAAGGATCGACAGGCCTATCAGGACCTCATCCGGGAGCATGCGGATCTGAATAAGATCGTATCGGTATACCGTGAATTCAAGGAGGTCCTTCAGGGGATTGACGATAGTACTGAATTGCTGCAGGATTCAGATCCGGAAATAAAGAATTTGGCGCGGGATGAACTTACGGACTTAAACCTGAAAAAAAATCGGCTTGAAGACGATCTTAAAAAACTGCTTTTGCCCAAGGATCCCAATGATGAAAAAAATGTCATTATTGAAATCCGCGCCGGTACCGGCGGCGAGGAGGCAGCTCTCTTTGCCAGCGATCTTTTCAGAATGTACAGCCGTTATGCCGAAAACCATAATTGGAAAGTGGAAGTGCTGGCGCATAATGTCACCGGTGTGGGAGGTCTAAAAGAAATTATCGCCATGATTCACGGCAAAGGCGCCTACAGCGAATTTAAATATGAAAGCGGTATTCATCGGGTTCAGCGGGTTCCGACTACCGAGGCCCAGGGACGAATTCATACATCAGCTGTTACGGTTGCCGTTTTACCGGAGGCAGAAGATGTGGATGTGCAAATTGATCCTTCTGAGCTTAAAATCGACGTCTATCGCTCTACGGGTCCTGGCGGACAGAGTGTCAACACGACGGACTCTGCCGTTCGCATTACGCACCTTCCAACCGGCCTGGTGGTAACGTGCCAGGATGAAAAATCTCAATTGAAAAATAAAAGCAAGGCGCTGAGGGTGCTGCGTGCACGATTGCTGGATAAAATAACTCAGGAACAGAACGAACGACGGTCCGAAGAGCGAAAAAGCCAGGTGGGAAGCGGAGACCGCAGCGGCCGGATCCGAACGTATAATTTTCCCCAGGGAAGAGTCACCGACCACCGGATAGGCCTTACCCTTTATAAACTGGATGGTATCCTGGAAGGAGATCTTTCCGAGTTCATTAATGAGCTGACCATCTATTTCCAGGCGCAGGCGCTGCAAAATGCAGAATCAAACACGGCTCAGGCCGAATGAATGGACGATTATTAAACTGCTTCAGTGGGCAACAACCTACTTTGACACCCACGATATTGACAGTCCGCGGTCGACTGCTGAAATCCTGCTAGCGCATGCCTTAAATACGAGTCGCATTGATTTATATTTGCGTTACGATCAGCCGCTAAATTCTGATGAACTGGGACGGTTTAAGGCGTTGATCAAGCGCAGGATAAATCGCGAGCCGGTGGCCTATATTTTGGAGCGCAAGGAATTTTGGTCGTTGGACTTGCGCGTTACGAGGGACGTTTTAATACCCCGTCCGGAAACTGAATGCCTGGTTGAAAAATCACTAGAAG
>JASFTL010000191.1:0-7390 GCA_050053555.1 Desulfobacterales bacterium | reverse complement strand
ACGGTATTCAGTGAGATACTATTTAAACATGCCCTACGTTAAAGCGGGAGGTAAACATTTCATTGGACAGGCGGGTTTTAGGGGTAGACAAGTAATATCGATTGCTTCAGATCAAGGGCTCTTTGTCCCACCTGTCCGCACACATCACGCAGCTCTCCTGTTTTGTTCCGATCCGTCATCTACCCACAAGGACTTATAATCGAAGCTACTGTTTCCGATAATATTGAATTTGATAACTTCAAAATTTTGAAAGGGGCGCGATTGTAACCCCTTTACCCACCTCCGCCTCAATTAAAAGATGGCCGGCATCTGCGCCGAATTTCATCTGATACCTTTCTTTGGACAGACGATCCTTTTTTAATAATTCATCGCCAACATACAAAGCAGAATGACTCCAGGAGCTGTTGGTAAAGAGCTTTATGATTCGGCTGATTTCGGAACGACCCTCTACAAGGACGACATCACCTTTTCGTATAACCTCCAGTAATTTATCCATGCTGTTATAGGTTCTTTGCTCGTAAACCTGAAGGGGTGCTTCGAGTCGTTTTATAGCTAAATTATGCAGCCATGTTCTTAGATGTTTCAAGGCTTTCACACGAATTCATCCTCACAAGACAGATGGATAACATTAACATTATTCGAATCAAGGGTTATAACAAGATTATTGCATATCGATCTAACCCTTAACCGCACTTAGTCGGAGCAGTTCAGAGATCATTACAATGTAGAGACGACATAGAGAGCGTTGGCGAAAAACTGATATTTTTCGTCTGCCCTCTCCCAAATCCCTCTAATCTCAGACCCCTTGACTTTTAACAAAATTTTCTGATACTTAGTTTTAAATCGATATTGAACGACCGCAAGCCAAGAGGTGGCTATAATAAAAATTAGGCATAAGGCGTCAGGCACAAGGCTTCAGGTTAAGGAATTTTATTTAAATCCATAAACTGAATCAAGAAGGGCCAACGAATGAAATAAAAAACCCCATTTCTCAGATTGAGAGGTGGGGTTTTATTTATCCAATTTTCCAGCCGAGCATTTTTAATCAAGAGGAACAACCATGTTTAAAAAATTCTTATGGCTATTCCTAATACTCATCATTGTCATTATTCTTTACTTTGTTGCCTGGCCGGTTCCCGTCGATCCAGTCGCATGGGAGGCACCTCCTAACCCTGGTTATAAAGGCCCATTTCTCGCCAACAATCGCCTTCAGGGTATTGAAACCTTACCAATAGCAGATAATCATGGTCCGGAAGACATTGCCCTCGACTCTCAGGGGCGAATTTATGCATCAACCCACGAAGGCCGAATTGTACGCTTACAGCCCGATGGCTCCAACCCGGAAAACTGGGTCGACACGCAGGGCCGGCCTCTTGGAATTGACTTTGACAGGAAAGGCAATTTGATTGTAGCCGATGGCTTCCGCGGCCTTTTATCCATTACACCGGACGGCAAGATCACTGAATTGGCAACAAGCGCGGAAGGTGTTCAGATTCGCTTCGCCGATGATGTCGATGTGGCTGCCGACGGCAAGATATATTTTTCGGACGCTTCAACCAAATTTGGTGCTAAAGAAATCGGCGGCACTTATGAAGCAAGCTTGCTGGACCTAATGGAACATGGCGGCCACGGTCGTCTGCTGGTTTACGATCCAGCCACGCGTAAGGCGAAGACTCTGTTGGATGGTCTTAATTTTGCGAATGGCGTTGCCGTCAGCCACGATCAAAATTCTGTTTTGGTAAACGAAACCGGAAGTTATCGGGTAATCCGTTTGTGGATTGCAGGATCGAAAAACGGAAAGGTTGAAACCCTTATCGCTTCCCTACCATCTTTTCCTGATAACACATCCGTCGGCCGGGACGGTCGTTATTGGGTGGCGCTTGCCTCGCCTCGCAACCCATTGGTTGACAGGCTATCCGGAAAACCATTTATTCGAAAAATGCTCCAACGCATGCCGGCTTTCATGAGGCCCAAGGCAGTCGCTTATGGCCATATTATCGCAATTGACGACAAGGGCAAGGTAATAGAAGATCTTCAGGACCCTGATGGAAGCTACCCAATCAACACCAGTGTGACAGAGACTGAAGACTATCTCTATATTGGCAGCTTGTTCACGCCCGTGCTTGGCCGACTGAACAAGAAAAAGGCGGGTCTAAATTGAACCCGATAAAAAATAGGTGATCACCCTTTCATTTCTCAGTTTCAGCAAACAGCCAAGTTTTAGATCTTTTCAGAGGCTCTCATTGGGTTTAGCATACGATCATCAATTTACCTCCAAATAAGGAGGTTCACTTTGCAAAAGCGTATTTTAAAACTTTTCCTCCTTTCCACCTATCTTCTCTCTATTATAATTATAATAACAAACGGATGTGGCACCTCATCTGGTATTCGAATGCCAGAGGAATTACCTGCCATTGTCAAGGATTATAAGCATTTGTCAATTCCTCCATGGGAAACCGGCTTGGTGAATACAGATACCCATTTGAACAAGGGTGATTTATTTACCATTTTAGTTGATACATATTATAAAAGATGGATTCTTAACATTAAGGTTGAACAGGAATATATTTTCACGGATTATTACTCGGCCGCACCCGTTTCTGGAAATTTATACATTGGCAGTTATCATCGAAATAGAAAAGGCGCTATTGGCATTGATATCATTGTATGGAAGGAAAAAGACTGGGTTCAGATCGCTGATTTTTTAAAGAAAATGAAAGATAGAGCTCCTGACAAAACCGAGATCTCTCATGCCCTGTCCGATGCAAATGAGAATAAAAAGATTTATCTCGCTGAAATAAAAACTTCTAAAGAAATAAAGAAAATAAAAGTTGAAATAGAACAACTGACAGAAATGCCAGAACAAGAAAAAAAACAAACTTCCTATACGAAAGAAGATAAAAATCAAATCGTTGAGTCAGAGAAACAACAAAAAATTTTGCTTCTTGAAGCAAAGTTAGCAAAATTAATGCAGAATCTTTCACAGCTGGAAGAGATGAAAGCAAAATTGAAAGCTGAAAGAAGAAAATCAAGCTTGCTGATGCAAGAACTTGCAGAAAAAGAGAAGAGAGAAAAAGAGCTGATCACTAAATTGAAGCGCGGATCGAAAGCCCCTCCTCTTATTTTAATTACTTCACCAAGAAACGAAAATAAAATTGAAACCAATTTTGTTTATCTACAAGGGGTGGTTGAAGATGATAAAGGTTTAACGCGATTGGAATTTTTTATTAATGACAAACTAATTGCTCGAGGAGTTGATCGCGGAATACAATTAAAAAAGATGAAAAACAAGAACCGTCTTGAATTCAACCAGCGCATTTCACTTGAAAAGGGAATCAACAAAATCAAAATAAGCGCCAACGATACCGATGGCCTCACCTCTGAGGAAGTTCTTACAATTCATTTTATAGAGAAAAGAAGAAATGTATGGGCTGTTGTTATCGGCATCAATAATTACGCACACATCCGCCATCTAAAATATGCCGTTAACGATGCGAAGCTCTTTTACGATTATATGGTTGGACACACTCATATTCCCAAAGAGAATGTGACGTTATTATCGAACCAGGAAGCTTCACTCACTCAAATAAGAAGCATTTTAGGAACCTATTTAAAGAGCATTGCAGGCAAGGACGATATGGTGATCATCTATTTTGCCGGCCACGGAGCTACTGAAAAAGATGTAATGAGTCCCGATGGCGACGGCCTTGAGAAATATTTGCTTCCATATGATGCGAATCCTAAAGACCTTTATGCAACGGCCTTACCCATGCGAGAGGTTTCCCATATTTTCAATCGGATTCAATCGGAGCGGTTAATATTTATTGCTGATTCATGTTACAGTGGCGCAAGCGGCGGTCGAACCATTGACATTACAGGCATAAGGGCGAGTATCTCTGATGCCTTTTTAGATCGTCTGGTCACCGGAAAAGGACGCGTTATCATGTCAGCGAGCGGGGCAAATGAGGTAAGCATTGAGGATGATGAATTTAAGCATGGCGTATTTACGTATTATCTGGTTGAGGGACTAAAAGGGAAGGCAGATACAGACGAGGACGGACTCATTACAGTAGACGAAGCCTATCGATATGTATCTGATAAAGTCCCCCAGGCGACCGCCCAAGAACAACACCCGGTAAAAAATGGAACCGTAGAAGGGCGTTTAATCCTGGGAATCAGCCAGTAAAATTTTTGTATGATCAGAAACATGGTCTCGGGGGAAAAACAAAAAAATGGGAGTATAGAAATGTTCAGCCGGATTACAAATATGCTTCAAAATTGTGATACCGATCAGGGTATTTTACCTCCAACTGAAGTATACAATGAAGGCTGGATGCTTAGACTCATCCTTGATTGGTTTTCGAGGCAGCCTGCATCGAATCATCAATTGTCATTTGAAAAAGACGCGCGTTGGTATTCAGAGACATTATTACCATCCCCATTCCTGCCTAGATTTCAACAGGATCCTAACTCTGAAACATATACTCATGCAGACGGTGTTATCGGTCATTTTACCATTAGTCGCTCTGGTAAGTGCGATATTGATTTACACCCAGATGCAAAACAATTTGTTGTAATCGAAGCGAAAATTTTCAGTCGATTGACAAAAGGGATTAGAAATTTTAAAAACTACGACCAAGCAGCACGAACCACCGCATGTATTGCAGAAACACTGTCGATTGGACAGAGACAAATTGAGGATATTTCAAGGCTCGGTTTTTTTGTTGTTGCGCCCGAAAAGCAATTAAAATTCGAGCCGACATTCCAAACCTTTTTACAAAAAGATAGTATCAGAATAAAAGTACAGAAAAGAATCAAATCCTATTCAGATTCAACCGAAGCAAAAATAAAGGATAAATGGTTTAAAAAATGGTTTTTACCAACACTCGAATGTATTGACATCCAATGCATGAACTGGGAAGAAATCATAGCCTACATTAACGCTATCGATCAACACTATGGAGATGCATTATTCAAATTTTATGAAAAAAGTTTGGCTTTGAACCAACCCAAGTCCAAGTTAGGCCCGGCAGAAAAGTTAACCACACAGGTATCAACAGAAAAATTAGCCGAGTACCGGGTGCTCACTCAATTACGATCCATGGGACTCGTCGCTTACAAGCCGGTACCCGATCGCGGCATCGATATCGAAGTCAAGTCTTTGGAACATCCTGATAAAATTATAAGCGTCCAAGTCAAAGGACGAAACCCAAAATACGATCCAAATTGGAGATGGTTTAAGATCAGAGTGCAGCCAAAGGAATTGTCGCAGGCCAAAAAAGACGGGTTGGATCCAGACCAAACATGGATTGACAAAGTAAATAAAGTCGACTTTTTCGTCTTAGATGCTGTCAGACATGATGAGATGTGGGTGTTACCCAAAGAAAAAATATTTGAATTAATTAAATTAAACGAACATAGGTATGGCAGCAGGCCTGATAATATTTTCAATTATGAAAAGCCTTTAAAACAGAAACAAAAAGAAATGAATTTGGATATCGAGGTTAACGGAGAAAAATTAACGCAAAAATTTGCTGAATACTTGGATAATTTTCAGTTGATCCTGGATGCGCTAATCCCAACATAGTGCTCCACTTTTAAAGGGACATTGTTAGTAAAACTGATATCGTTAGCTAACGATAAGAACGAACGTTGCATGTACCCTAAATCAGGATTTTATGTGAGTGACCTTGCCAGAGGATATTCTTCCAAAAAGGAGGCTAGCATGTCGAATTTTACAGATCGAATGATACGGGCTGCGAAGCTTGATGTAAATGTTTATGAAGAAGTCGAGGCCGACAAGGACGCCCTGAAGCAGGCGATGGGTGTTGTGGTTCTCTCAGGTGTGGCTGCCGGTGTCGGCAGTATCGCATCAGCCGGGATCGCCGGAATTCTTATAGGAACGGTTACCGCCCTGATCGGTTGGTTTATTTGGGCGTATATCACCTATATTGTCGGCACCAAACTTTTGCCCCAACCCCAAACCAAGGCGGATTATGGCGAAATGTTACGAACGATCGGTTTTTCAAGCTCTCCCGGCTTGTTGCGGGTCTTTGGTATTATCCCTTTTCTATCGGCAATTATCTTTTTCGCCACTTCGATCTGGATGTTAATTGCCATGGTCATTGCTGTCAGACAGGCGCTGGATTATACCAGCACGCTGCGTGCGGTCGGCGTTTGCATCATCGGGTGGATTATACAAATGATAATCTTTATGTTATTTTTCTCGATCTTTGGCGGAATTGATAAGATGGTCCAATAGGGAATGAAGGGAAAAAGCCCGATAGGCAGCTTAGCAAAAATAAAATGCACTCATCTTAACTATTAATTATTTTGAAGGGAATGTTGTCAAATCTTGATTGGTGATTTATGGCACCATCAGATTATTGAGATACTCGCATAGCATCCACTCTGAAACATCATATGGCAATACCTCCAAAATCTGATTAATCACTTCCATTTTATCCGGAAGTTTCGTACCGGTGACGCCTGCCAAGGCTGCAAGTTTAAAAAATGTTTCTTCATCAAATTTAACAGAAAGTTTTTCAAGTCCGACTTGAAACTCTTTGGTTGCTTCATCCTTTTCTTCTTTCTTGAGTTCCTCAATGGTCTCTTGAAAATCTTCAAGAAATGCTTTTGCCTGGGGTACACTTGAGCGATTCATTGAAATATGTAAATTGGCCGGCGAATTTGAGCGTTCAAACTGCGGTTGCAGAAACCAGCCTTTCACTTTTAATCTATCCGCTAAACGATATACATTAACTCCCTGCACACTAGAAGAAAACGCAAACATGCACATATCGGGTTGTCCCAGTACATGAATGCCGTCAATGCGGTGGATGCCATCAAGAACTAATTTGGTTGCTTCCATGACTTCACGAACAATCTCCATGTATCCGTCTTCTCCTAAATAATTCATAACAGCCCAGGCTGCTGCCATTGGTCCTCCGGTTTTGCTGCTCATTACCACAGGATTCATGACCGTATACCCGGTCCAGCGTGAACAGGCAAATATTTGGTGCCGCCGAAGTTCTTTGTCTTTATACAAAATGGTAGAAGCACCTTTTGCAGCATAGCCGTATTTGTGAAGATCTACAGATATTGAGCTTACACCCGGTACGGTGAAATCAAATTCTGGTATCGCATAACCCAGTTTACGCATGTAGGGCAGGTGAATTCCCCCGACACACGCATCCACATGGAATAAAACATCTTTTTCCAACGCCAAAGATCCGATTTCGGAGATGGGATCTACAACACCGTGCGCAAATCCAGGTGCCGATCCTACCAGTAAAATGGTATTTTCAGTGATGGCACTGCGCATAGCCTGAACATCTGCACGATAAGAATCATCATGAACCGGTGTTATAATGGGTTTTAAATTGAGGTA
>JASFTL010000190.1:0-7400 GCA_050053555.1 Desulfobacterales bacterium | reverse complement strand
ATATTTGCATTCATAAACCTATATTTAAAGTATCGTCTTGTTAGTTAAATGCCGTTCAAATGGTCATTTCTTGTCAATGTATCAACATGAAAAATCTTCTGATAAAAAGAGGTGACGTTTTTGATAAAGACAATTTATAGAATTTGCGATCAAAGAAATGGGGGAACGCTCATTAATGGTGTCACGAAAAAAGATTGTTTCTTAAACTATGTAGATGTTTTTGGTCCATATGGCCTAACCGTAGTCGCTGATAATGTTAAGCAGGAAACTTTAAATTTAATCAAGTCTTTTACTGACGATATACATATGACGTCTCTGGGTAATTCAAAAAGCTTTTTGTATGCCCTCGATCTGGCGGTTAATAACTACATTGATACCGATACGATTTACCTGGTTGAAGATGACTACTTACATTTGAAAGATGCGAGAAAAATTATTGAAGAGGGTATTGAAAGAGCAGATTATGTAAGTCTTTATGATCACCCGGACAAATACATGGATCCGAGCCCAAACCCACTTGTTTGCCAAGGAGCAGAAGAAACCCGAGTTATTCTAACAAAATCAACTCATTGGAAATTTACCAACTCAACGACAATGACTTTTGCCTCCAAAGCAAAAACGTTAAGAGAAGATGATCAAGTTCTAAGACAATTTTGCGTAACAGAAAGACCATTAGATTTTCAAATGTTTTGTGCTTTAGGCCGTCTGGGAAAAAAAATTATCACTCCCATCCCGGGCCGGTCAACGCATTGCGATCATTTTCCGTCACCTTTTATTTTACAGCGACGCTGAAGTGCCGCAGCCAATATATAATTTGTGCAGACTTAAGAAATGATTCCCGTCATTATACCTTATTATAAAAAAAAGTACCAGTTGGATAAATGTATTGCCCACCTCAAAAATCAGACCACTCCAGTTGAAATCTTTGTACGAGACAATAGCGAAGACAACATTTTTTTTACGGCAGCAATCAATGAGGGTCTACGGAAGTTTTTAAGCCAAAATTGCAGATACATCATTATTTTAAACCAGGATATGTATTTAGAATCGATAGCGGTAGCAGAAATGGTAAAATTTATGGGCGCCCATCCTCTATGCGGCATCGGCACCCCTCTGCAATTGCACCATCAAAGACAAAATTATGTAATTTGTGCCGGAAGTTATGAAGCTTTTCCTTTTGGAGTGCACCAATATGGCCCCTTATCCGCTTTCGTGGAAGACGCACCGCTTTATTGGGCCAATGGCGCCTGCATGATATTAAGAAAAGCAATGATTCAAGAAATTGGATTAATGGACCAAAATTTTGTTTTTCTTGGCAGTGATAGCGATTATTGTTTTACTGCTAGATCAAGAGGTTGGGAGGTATGGAGAATAGCCAATGCCCGAGGTATTCACGAACACGGCGCCTCAGGAGCGGTGGCGGATTTGGAAATCACCACCTTGAAATTAAATGATATGATATACTTTGGTGAAAAATGGTTAACGGGTGGGTTGTATAAAACGCTGGCATACGAGGGAGAAAAGTGCACTGCGGAAAAAATTAATGCGACGATGCATCAATTGGAAACATCCAAACTAGACATATTAACAAAGACAAGCAAAAAATTGCTAAAAGATTAGTTTAAAACCTTTTAGCCTGATATTTTGACCATAATAGATAAATATTTCGCTTTTTATAGACTGTGCTTGATCGGACAATAGAAGCCATTTCGGAAATATTGTAACAAAATGACAACAGAACCGATTTGAACCGTGCCGAAGAAGTTTTCGACATAATATTCATATCAAACCAATAATTGCCTGAAGTATGGACTATAAGCTGAGAAACACCTTGCGAAACCCATTGATGGAAGCACAAAAAATGATCATCTCCTTACATCTTCCCAAAACCGCTGGTACAAGTTTTGCGGCGGCATTGGAAACGCACTTTCAAACGAGATTTCTAATAGATAATTCTGATCTCCCTATTAATACGTCTCAATATGAAAGAAACAGATCAGCACTGGTAGCATGTCTTCGTAACGCGGACAACGATATCTCGGATGTTGATTGCATCCATGGACATTTTCTCCCGATGAAGTATCTTCTTATGGGGGACAAACGCGAGCTTAAATTTGTCACTTGGATGCGTCATCCGGTTGAACGGGTTCTATCTCATTATTACTTTTGGAAGAAAACGTATCGGCCCGGCAAGGTACCGAACCTTCACCGAAAAGTAGTTGAAGAAAACTGGTCCATTGAGCGCTTCTGCTTGGGACCTGAGGTAAGGAATTTGTACTGGCAATTTCTATGGGGATTTCCAATAGATTACTTCGATTTTATAGGGATTACTGAGTTCTACGAAAATGATTTCGCCTATTTTGTTCAGCACTACTTAGGCGGTGATCATATTAAACCCAAAAGGCTGAATGTGAGTGGTCAAGAGCGTGGTGCTTACCAAATTGACAGATCATTTCGAAAAGACATTGAAGCATTTCATGACCGTGATATTGAATTATACCAAAAAGCTTTGGAAAGGCGGCTGATGCAACGCCGCACCCGACCAATATTCACCTGCGCCAATTCCTGCGGGTGATCGCGGGCCTTATGCCAGCGCAAGTTTTAGGTAGTTAGACATGCGGCAACTCACATTTATGCATGAGGTGATAATATACTTCTAAGACGGAGGGTTCGAGTTGCCCGGATTTATCTTGCCAGGCAGGGTGATGATTTAATCCGCTGTCTACAAACTCGAATATCTCCGAAGTGATCTTTCCACGCCCTAAAAAATTTAATATCCTTTGCATCTGGGGTTCTAAGTTAGAAAGCAATTTGTCAAAGCTGACATAAAGTACCGGTGTATCGCCAATATAGTTTAGAAAATATTGATTATAATACAACCAGAGCTTTTTACTGAAAGCTTCTGGTAATTTGTTTCTGCGATATAATGATTTAGCAACCGCTAAAGGATGACGAACGCAGTGAACAACCTTTTCAAGCGTGGCGCAATTAAGGATATAAAAGTCAATTAAGATTGTAGCGCGAGGATCCTTGGCAATGTCGCCATTGAATATTTTGGAAAACGCTTTCATCATCTTGACAGAGGCACAGCTTTTAACTCGGTCTCTTGGAGGCGGGTTGTACCAACTGCTTGAGGTCTCCTTAAAAATTTTTTCGCTAATGCGGACCAGGCCGGAATTCTCATAATGCCCTTTGGCATTATCTTTTGCAGGCGTATCCCATACATCGAAAGTGGTTCCGAGTGAAAGACCGCATCGATGTAGAATGCCCGTCACGCAACTCGTGCCGCTGCGATGCATCCCTGTGATAAGAAACATGTTTACCCTCTTCTAAAAAACTAGCTTTTTAGACGGTTATCAAACCATTTTGCCAGGAATTTCTTTCCATTGTCCAAAAGGATATCGTCGCAATACACCTCTCTCCCAAAACAATTGATTTTATTATTTTTTTTGGATTGAGAGATTCCCCAATCATGCATAAATTCCGTTACCGTACAGCATAACAGGCCAGCCCGGCTTGCAACACCGCAAGCCCATATCCCATGATTGACTGATTATCGTCAGCAGCAATTCAAAGCGCCAAAAATAAATGCATCACTGCCAACGATAGTTTTGGCCGCTGAATATAGCCGCTGACAACGTAAACATTTACAGATGAGCAACAAGCATGCCAGACGAGCACAAAAAAAATTTAAGTTATTTAAATAACTTAAAAATTAAACCCGGAACCATGCAACCCGCCAGTCAATTTTATGACGCCCAAAAGCTTTATTCGACTGACGTTAACCGGCCGGCCGTAAAAACCGCTCCCGCAATGAACCATTGGCACCTGCTTTTAGCGCAGTTTTCGCCCGAATGCGCCATCATTTCATAGCCTTGCTGCAGCTGACATCACGCGGTAAAAATCGTGCGTCGATGATCTTGTCCAAAGCGTTTCATCCGGCTGCCATAATAACCGCCCGTATCAGCTTTTTATGACGACTGCGTTGCTTTGCCCGGTACGATTTTTGCTAAGTATGGCCTAGGTCCTTTCAATAAAAAAGCAGCCCAAAGCGACTGTTGTCTCTATTGGGAAAAATTACACCTTCATAGTGATGCAATTGCCGGCTGGAGTGCTTGCCGGATTCAAACATATCGAAATGAAACAGTTTACCGGATATACTAAATCTGACCCCAATCCAATCCGGGTCCGAATAAAGGAGCTATTAACGGATGCGATTGCGTTGCACCAGAATGGTCAGCTGCTGGAAGCTGAAAAGGCCTATCGTCAAATCCTGCGAATTGAGTCCAAGCATTCCGAGGCGTTGCATTTATTGGGGGTCATCGCTCACCAAATGGGACTCCATCAGAAGGCGTTTCAACTGATCTCAGAAGCGATAGCGAGTGAACCTCAAAATCATCGATTTCACAACAATCTGGGGCTGGTATTGGAGGCCCTCAGCCAGATGCCGGCTGCCATTCAAAGCTATCGACAGGCATTGAAACTGAATCCGGACGATGCGGATGCCTGCAACAATTTGGGCCATGCCCTAAAAAAAGAAGGCCAGACAGAAGACGCCATGCGGTGTCTGCGAAAAGCGGTGCAACTGGCGCCCGCAATGCCGGAGGCCCACTTTAATTTGGCCAAAATACAGGCGGAAAAAGGAGATTTGGCAGCAGCGCTTGAATATTATCAACAGGCCATAAATCTTAAACCGGATTACGAAAAAGCATACAACAATCTGGGCAATGCGCTGGTCGATCTCGGCCAAATCGATGCCGCCATTCAAAACTTTCAAAAAGCCATTGAAATAAAGCCCAATTATATAGGCGCCCTCAACAATCTCGGAAATGCGCTACGCAACCAGAATCGGACCGATGAGGCCATCGAAATTTTTAAGCAGGCAATTGATCAAACACCGGATTCGGCTGAATCCTACTGCCATCTGGGAAATGCATTCAAAGACCGGGGCGAATTTGAGGCTGCCCTTGGCCATTACCAGCACGCCATTGAGATCAAGCCGGATTTTGCCGAGGCGCATTTTAATCGTTCAATCGTTCATCTGCTAAAAGGTCAGTTATTAGAAGGCTGGAAAGAATATGAATGGCGCCTACAAAGAAATGAATGGAAAACGATTTGCTCCCGGCGGGCAGGCCTTCCCCGCTGGGAGGGGCAATCTTTTGCCGGCCAACGCATATGCGTTTATGATGAGCAGGGATTCGGAGACACCCTGCAATTTATTCGCTATCTTCCACTGGTGAAGGACAGGGGTGGCGAGGTTATTTTTGAAACGCGCCCAGAGCTTATCGATCTTTTCAAGAATTTTCCAGGTGTCGATCATGTCATTGAACGCCTATCTTTTGATCGACCGCCTGCCGAGGCCGATTATTATATTCCGCTGCTAAGCTTGCCGGGTATTTTTAAAACGCGCCTTGAAACCATCCCCGATCAGATTCCTTACCTTTTTGCCGATGCAGAGAAAGCGAATTCCTGGCAACCTGGACTGGGCACGAGGGGGTTCAAGGTCGGCGTTGTTTGGGCGGGCCGGCCGATTCATGGGGAGGATCGCAATCGTTCGTGTGCACTGAACCAATTTGCACCGCTTCTCGAAATACCGGGTATTCGGTTAATCGGATTACAAAAGGGACCCGCTGCCAAACAGCGATTCAATCAGGAAATCGACAAGATACATTTCGTTAATTTGGGGGCGGAATTAAAAGATTTCACCGATACCGCCGGGCTTATTGCAAATCTGGATCTGGTAATTTCCGTTGACACGGCCGTGGCGCATCTGGCCGGTGCAATGGGTAAACCGGTATGGGTGCTGCTGCCGTTTATCCCGGATTGGCGCTGGATGATGGAACGAGCCGACAGCCCCTGGTATCCAAGCATGCGACTTTTTCGACAAAAAATCAAAGGCAACTGGAACAGCCCTTTTCAACAAATCGCCGACGAATTGAGAGTTCTGGTCGAAACACATACAAATCAAAATCAAGCACCCTCGACTTCCAGCCCGGCTGAGGAGCACTTTCAGCAGGGTAATCGATTTTATGATCGCAATGACCTGCCGAACGCGATATTTGCATATCGCAAAACAATCGAAATCAAAGATGACTTTCTTGAAGCCTATTTTAATCTCGCCAAAATTTATCAGGATCAAGGAGATCTTGAAGCCGCCCTCTCATATTATCAGAAAGTGTTGCAGATCAATCCATATTTCTTTCAAGCCTGCTACAACATGGGTGTTGTACTACAAGCCCAGGGTAAAATTGAAGAAGCCATCTTAGCTTATCAACAGACGTTGAAGTTTGAGCCGAATTTTGCCGAGGCTTACAACAATATGGGCGCTGCTTTGAAGGGACAGGGAAAATTGGACCGGGCAATCGAATGCTTCCAAAAGGCAATCGAACTAAAACCCGCTTATGCCCCCGCCTACTGCAACATCGCAAAAGCGTTCCATCTTCAGGGTAAAGATATTGAAGCGGCTGAACATTATCGTAAAGCCTTGCATTTAAAACCGGACTATGTCGAGGCTTATTATGGAATGGGCAATATTTTTTTAGACCAGGACAACCTGGCTGAAATGACTCGCTGGTATCAAAAAGCGCTGGCGTTTACGCCTCACGATGCAGAAGCCTTTAATAATCTGGGTAAGATCTTTCGAGATCAAGAGAAAATGAAGGAGGCTGAATCTTGCTTCCAACAGGCAATCCGTATAAAGCCCGACTTTGTAGAAGCCCACTTCAATCGCGCGATCACCCTGTTGTCGACGGGCAAGTACGTGGAAGGCTGGCCAGAATATGAATGGCGCTTTCAGATGGACAAGTGGAAAAAAATATATCCTTATCGCCTCGAAAAACCCCGCTGGGACGGCGCATCTTTTGTCGGAAAACGGCTTCTGGTGCACGGCGAGCAAGGTGCGGGTGACACGCTGCAGTTCGCCCGCTACCTTCCAAGGGTTAAGGCTTTAGGTGGAACCGTCATCTTTGAGACAACCCGGCCATTGCTCAACATTTTTCAAAATTTTCCAGGTGTAGACCGCCTCGTCGAAATTTCTGCCCACCAAAAATCAAAGTTGGAATTTGATCTATATGTTCCGCTGCTCAGTCTGCCGGGAATTTTCCAAACCACTTTAGATACCATTCCAGCTGATGTTCCCTATATTTTTGCTGAACCTCATAAAAAAGAGACCTGGCAGAATCGATTCAATAAATACCACTTCAAGGTTGGAATTGTCTGGGCCGGCGGTACCATGCACATAAAGGATAGCCTGCGCTCTTGTCGTTTAAATCAATTTTTGCCGTTGACCCGCATCCCGGGAGTGCAAATTTATGGCCTGCAGAAAGGGCCGGCATCTTCACAGGTTGACGAATTTTCAAACCAAATTTCGCTGGAAAACTACGGCCATGAATTTAAAGATT
>JASFTL010000189.1:0-7425 GCA_050053555.1 Desulfobacterales bacterium | reverse complement strand
CCCTGGTCGTCTTAGGTGTCGTCTTCATCGACCAATATTTGCACATCGATGATCCGGTGGGGGCGATTGCCGTCCACGGCATTTGCGGCTCCTGGGGCACGCTGGCCTTGGGATTGTTTGCCCAGGATGCGTTTTCGCCGGGAACCACCGGCAATGGCGTGTTATTCGGCGGAAGTTGGAAGCTTCTGGGCGTTCAGGCCCTGGGCGTGATTTCGATTTTTGCCTGGTGCATGGCAACCGGATTCTTGCTTTTTTATGTCATCAAACAGCTGGTCGGGCTAAGAGTCGGCAGGGAAGAGGAAATGCGTGGCCTGGACATCGACGAGCATGGCATGGAAGCCTACTCTGGATTTCAGGTATTTACTTCATATTAATTTAACAACATTATATTAAAAAATGTTGTTTGCAGATCATCTCCCAAAACAATCCCTCCCTCCTTTCATAAAAACAGAGATCTCCTGCAAGGGGGGGCCGCACGCGGCTCCCCTAATTTTTGTTGTCCTCCTGTCCAATTAATCCACTTAGACTGGAATCTGTGAATTGCTTTCAATCACACAATAAATTTTCATAGCGATTCTGACTTAAGCACTGGTTTGAAAGGAACCATTTTAATTGACAAATTACCTTTTGTCAGATACGTAAGCAGGATTTTAGCTATTCATTCGTAAAATAATGTGCTGATCTAAGGAATATATCATTTACGCACCTTTGGTTAGTTTTAAGAGCTGGGGGGATTAGAATGAAGAAAATTGAAGCGATCATCAAACCTTTTAAGATGGACGATGTCAAAGAAGCCTTAAATGAAATCGGCATCCAGGGAATGACCACTTCCGAAGTGAAAGGATATGGTCGCCAAAAAGGTCACAAGGAGATTTACCGCGGGGCCGAATATGCCGTAGACTTCATCCCGAAAATCAAGATCGAAATCGTAGTGGATTCAGACCAGGCCGATCGGGTCGTGCAGACTATTCGCAAAGCGGCCAATACCGGCAAAATCGGAGACGGCAAGATATTTGTCATTCCGGTTGAAGAAGCCGTCAGGGTTAGGACGGGAGAGACGGGATCAGATGCGATATAAATCCAAAATTAACCGTCTAATCTTCACTAAAATACAAAAATCTAATTTTTAAGGAGGAAGTACCATATGACGCCTAAAGAAGTATTGGACATGGCAAAGGAAAACGGCGCACTGGTAGTGGATCTGCGGTTTATGGATTTTCCGGGATTATGGCAGCATTTTACAGTTCCGATCGGTGAACTGGAAGAGACCAGCTTCGGAGATGGATTCGGCTTCGACGGCTCCAGCATTCGCGGCT
Source organism: Desulfobacterales bacterium (assembly GCA_050053555.1). Lineage (GTDB taxonomy): Bacteria > Desulfobacterota > Desulfobacteria > Desulfobacterales > JAHEIW01 > JAHEIW01. The sequence goes on along the minus strand of JASFTL010000189.1, from coordinate 6,109 downwards.
GGCAGCCGATTCATGCCAGCGACATGTTGGTGGTTCCCGATGCATCGACCGCTAAAATGGATCCGTTTTACGAAGCCCCGACCCTGGTATTGATTTGCAATATCGTTGATCCGGTCACGCGGGAGGCCTATACCCGCGATCCGCGAAATATTGCGCAAAAAGCAGACGCTTATTTAAAAAGCAGCGGCATCGGTGACGTGGCGTTCTTCGGCCCGGAAGCCGAGTTTTTCATCTTTGATGATATCCGTTTTGAATCCACCCGCTTCGCTGCCTTTTACGAAATCGATTCCGTCGAGGGCAATTGGAACACCGGCCGGGACGAAGGCCCCAATCTGGGCTACAAGCCGCGCCATAAAGAAGGCTATTTCCCGGTTCCTCCCATGGACAAATTTCAGGACCTGCGCACTGAAATGGTCCTGACCCTGGAAAATCTGGGAATCGAAACCGAGGCCCAGCATCATGAGGTGGCCACCGCCGGACAGGCCGAAATTGACATGCGCTTCAAGCCTTTGCTGCAAATGTCAGATCAGCTGATGTGGTTTAAATATGTGCTAAAAAATGTAGCCTACCGTCACAATCATACCGTCACTTTCATGCCCAAGCCGCTTTTTGAGGATAACGGCACGGGTATGCATACGCACATCAGCATCTGGAAGGATAACCAGCCGCTGTTTGCCGGTGAAAAATATGCCGGCATTTCCCAGGAGGCGCTTTACGGCATCGGTGGCATTTTAAAGCACTGCCGTGCGTTGACCGCATTTACCAACCCGACCACCAACTCATACAAGCGCCTGGTGCCGGGTTTTGAGGCCCCGGTCAATCTGGCGTATTCCAGCCGCAATCGCAGTGCCGCGGTCCGCATCCCGATGTATTCGACCTCACCGAAAGCCAAACGCATCGAGTTTCGAACACCGGATCCGTCCTGCAACGGTTACCTGGCCTTCTCAGCCATGCTGATGGCCGTTATTGACGGCATCCAGAACAAAATCGACCCGGGCGATCCGCTGGATAAAGACATCTATAATCTTCCTCCGGAAGAATTGGCCGAAATCCCCACGGCTCCCGGATCTTTAGAAGAGGCCATCGAGGCCTTGAAAGCCGACCAGGAATTCCTGTTAAAGGGCGACGTGTTCACACAGGATGCCATTGACATGTGGATTGAATACAAAATCGAAAATGAAATCAACGATGTCAAATTGCGTCCGCATCCCCACGAGTTTTATCTGTATTATGATATTTAAGTCCGGTTGGCCCGTTTGCCGGTTAGCCAGTTGAAATGATGACAGCCCCACTTTCGAGTGGGGCTGTTTTTATTCTTTTTAATAGTTACCACTTGAATCGCCGGCCTAACAGTTAGATCTTGTTCGAGAGCAAGGCGAAAACCGATTTAAAAGTGGAGCATACACGATAGTATTCGAGCATTTTAAATCGGTTTATAACACAGCTATCGAGCAAGAGATGGTGGTTAGGCCGGCGATTCTAGCGGTAATGTTTATAGTCGACGTTATACTTCTGCGCCTTGTAGCCAAATTTCCGCACCGTCGTCTTTAAAATTACGGCTGCCATCGTGATATTGCCACGGGTGTTTTTCAATGCATCGATAATCATCTCTTTCTCAAGGCTGGCGACGGCATCCTCCAGTGAGAGTGTGGGGACGGTACCTGATTCCTTACCGGTTTGGAGGGTTGGCGGCAGATGATAGCTGTGAATCACGCCCTCCTCGCAAAGCACCACGGCACGCTCAATGCAGTTTTCAAGCTCTCTCACATTTCCCGGCCAGTGATATTCCATGAGCATGTCAATGGCCGGTGTTGATAGCCTTTTTATATTTTTGAGATTTTCCTTGGCATATTTTTCAAGAAAATAGTCTGCCAGCAGTAATATATCGGTCTTTCTTTCTCGCAGCGGCGGCAGGTAAATCGGAAAAACATTCAATCGATAGTAGAGATCACCCCTGAAGGTCTCGTCTCCCACCGCTTCCTCCAGATTCTTATTGGTGGCAGCGATAATGCGCACATCTGTCTTAATCGTTCGGTGGCCGCCCACCCTTTCAAATTCTTTTTCCTGAAGTATTCTAAGCAGATTGGCCTGAACATCCAGCCCCAGAGATCCGATTTCATCAAGAAATAGAGTCCCTTTGTGAGCCAGTTCAAATTTCCCGATTTTTTGTTTGATGGCGCCGGTAAAAGCACCTTTCTCGTGGCCGAAGAGTTCGCTTTCAATCAGATTGACCGGCAAAGCGGCACAATTGACTTTAACAAAAGGATTTTTTGCACGATGACTGTTATAGTGAATCGAATTGGCAACCAGTTCTTTGCCGGTCCCGCTTTCGCCCCGGATCAGAACGGTTGCATTGCTCTTGCAAACCTGCGAGACCATTTGAAAAACCTCACGCATCTTATTGCTGTTGCCGACAATATTGCGGATGCTGTATTTGTCTTTGAGCACGTTTTGCAGCCGCCGGTTCTCTTCACGCAGCCGTTCTTTTTCCAGACGAATGGTTTCAAGCTTGATCACATGGCTGGCGATCATTGTTGCGATAACCGAAAGCAGTTTTTGACCGCTTTTGAGCGCGTAGGATTTGTCATAAGGTCGGTCCACGCTGAGCGCCCCGATCACCTGTTTGCCCTTTTTGATCGGAACGCAAATAAAAGAATGTTCCCTGTCGCGCGTTTTTTTCCGGCTGGCGGTGCGGTCTAAAAAGAGGGGTTCTTCGCTGATTTTCGGAATGGCGACTGCTTTCCCGGTTTCAATCACTTTACCGGTGATGCCTTCACCCAGCTTGTACTTGACCTGGTTCATCGTGCTTTGCGTCAATCCGTGAGCGACTTCGATATTAATCTCGTTGCGCAGGGGATTTAAAATTGTTATAGTTCCCCGCACCATATTCATTGAGTTGGACAGGATATCGAGTACCTTATATAAAGACCTTCTCAAGTCCAGATGCTCGTTTAGTGCTTTTGTGATTTCGTAAAGCAGGGTGACTTCTGCAATCGTTTTCATGGCGTTCATTTTCGCTTCCTTACGAATCTGTTAACTTATAGTCACAATAATACAATTTTGTAATAAATTGCAACATGATTCTGCATATCGACATGGATGCTTTTTATGCCTCCGTGGAGCAACTGGATGATCCTCGGCTCAAGAACAAATGCGTCATTGTCGGCGGGACCTCTAATCGCGGAGTGGTCTCGGCGGCCAGCTATGAGGCCAGACAGTTCGGCATCCATTCAGCCATGCCGATTTATCAGGCGAAACAGAAATGCCCCCATGGAATGTTTGTCCCCCCGCGAATGGGCCGTTATAAAGAAGTGTCGAAAAAAGTAATGGCCCTTCTTAAGGATTTTTCTCCCCTGGTGGAACCCGTTTCCATCGATGAAGCCTACCTGGATATCACGGGATGCCAGCGTCTGTTTGGAGAACCACAGGATATCGCCGGAGAAATTAAAAGAAAAATTAAGGAAACCGTTAAGCTGACCTGTTCAGTCGGCGTGGCGCCCAATAAATTTCTGGCAAAGATTGCCTCCGACATGCAAAAGCCTGACGGACTGACAGTCATCATGCCGCATCAGGTACCGGAGTTTATTCGTTCGCTTCCTGTAGATAAAGTCCCCGGGGTCGGCAAAAAGATGTTTCACCAGCTTGAGCTATTGGGCATTCGAACCCTGGGTGATGTTCAGCAGATGCCGGAAAAATCATTGATGAAGCACCTGGGAATATTCGGCAAACGTCTGCGTACCCTTTCATCCGGCAGCGACAATTCCCCAGTAACGCCGCATACACCTCATAAATCCATCAGCACTGAACGCACACTGGCAGCAGATACTCGCGATGTCAAACTGCTGAAACGCTATCTCTTGCGACAATCCGAGGAAGTTGCCAAACAGCTGAGAACCGCCGGCGTGAGAGCCAAAACCATCACCATTAAAATAAAGGATGCCGACTTCAAACAGGTCGCCCGACGAACGACGATCAATATCCCCACCCAATCATCCAAAACCATCTACCAACATGCGGAAAGATTAATGGATCGCCTCAGAATTACCAAAGACGTCCGCTTAATCGGCGTGGGCACTTCAGGATTATCATCGGTGACCACATCGGTCCAATTGGGCCTTTTCGATACAAACGAAGAAACCGGAGATGATTGGGAAAAAATAGACAAAACCCTTGATTCAATCAGCAAAAAATTTGGCAAAAATATCGTTGGACGGGCGACGCTTAAGGACCACTGATTTTCGCAGAAGACAGATGTCAGAAAACAGAGGGCAGAAAACAGATGACAGATGACAATTAAATCCAAAATGAGTGGAGAGGATTTATGAAAACGGAATTCAATAGACGATACGAAGACCTTTTTAAATTCGTTCCCATCGGCTTTTTTACTTTAGGACCGGAGGGGCGCATACTGGAGGTTAATCCGACCGGTGCCAAGCTTTTGGGGGTCGACAGATCGGATTTAATCGACCAAAATTTTACGACATTCATCGTGGAAGATTTTCAGGCCGGCTTCCTACACCACTGCAAAAAAGTCGTTGAATCCGGCGGCCGTGAAACCTATGATTTAAAACTGTTTAAAGAGGACCGATCATTTTTTTGGGGGCAGCTGGAAAGTATTGCGGTGACAGCGGTTGACAGCCATTTCAATGACCGCCAGTTGAACACAGCCATCACCGACATCAGCGACCGCAAACAGGCCGAGAACGCTTTACGTCAAGCGCTGGAAAAATCCAATCAACAAGCAAAAGAAGTCGCAGCCCTGCTTGAAAGTTCCCGGGCGGTCCTGCAATATCGCGAATTTAAAGATTCCGCCCGATCCATATTCAATTCCTGCAAGAATCTGATCGGCGCCCGCGCCGGTTATGCGGCCCTGTTAACCAAAGATGGTACCGAAAACGAACTGCTGCACCTGGACGCCGGTGGGTTGGCCTGCACGGTGGATCCGGCACTTCCGATGCCGATCCGGGGATTGCGCGAAAAAGCCTACCGATCCTGCAGAACGGTCTTTGACAATCGTTTTTCTCAAAGCCAATGGGCAAATTTATTGCCCGGCGGACACGTGACGCTCGACAATGTCTTATTTGCACCGCTGGTCATTAAGGACAAAGCCGTTGGTTTGCTGGGTCTGGCCAACAAGCCCGGCGGGTTCACCAAAGACGATGCCCGCATGGCATCGGGTTTCAGCGAGTTTGCCTCCGTTGCGCTTTTTAACAGCCGTACATTGGAATCATTGGAACATAGCGAAGAACAATTCCGCTCCGTGGTGGAAACCGCGATTGATGCCATCATCACCGTCGACAGAAATGGAACCATCATATTTTGGAACCCCCAGGCTGAACAGATGTTTGGCTATACGGCAAATGAAATGATCGGCCGGCCGGTCGCCATCATCATGCCCGCACGATTCCGGGAAGACCATCAAAAAGGATTGAATAAAGCCGCTTCACTTAATCAATACAAACTAGCCGGAAATATTCTTGAGCTGGTCGGATTGCGAAAAGACGGCAGCGAATTTCCCTTGGAGCTATCCCTTGCAAGCTGGGAAACCAAGGAGGGCTTTTTTTTTACGGCCATTATTCGTGATATCAGCGAACGCAAACAGGCCGAAAACGCGTTGCAAGAAGCACGCAATCAACTAGAGCGCCGGGTAAATGAACGCACCGCCGAACTCGGAAAAACCAACGAGAAATTACGAAAACAAATATCTGAGTGCGAACAGGCCGAACTTGCCTTACGTGAATCTGAACTCAAATATGCCACCCTGGTCGAAGATGCCTTGATCGGCGTTTATATCATCCAGGACGGAAAAATTGAATTTGCCAATGAAAAGTTTGCCGAAATATATGGTTATTCCAAAGACGAAATCATCGGTATGCAATCCCTGGATCTGGTCCATCCCGATGACCGGCCGCTGGTTAAAAAACTAAGAGAAAAGCGGCTCAGAGGCGAAAAAGTGCCGGCCGAATATGAAAGCAGAGGATTGAAAAAAAACGGCGACATCATCTGGGTGATGCGCAGCCTGTCTCAGATTACCTATAAAGGACGCCCGGCCATTTCAGGAATTGTGGCCGATATGAGCAAACGCCGCCGGGCTGAAGAAGCGCTGCGA
>JASFTL010000188.1:0-7428 GCA_050053555.1 Desulfobacterales bacterium | reverse complement strand
CAAAAAGAGTTATAGGATGCGCGATCGAAGTGCCGCGATCGAAGTGCATAGGAATTTGGGCCCAGGCTTGCTCGAGTCAACTTATGAGCAATGTCTTGCCCACGAATTAAAATGTGCGCAGATACCATTTTTGTTACAACACCCTCTTCCTGTAAATTATAACGGTGTAAAACTGGATTGTGGCTATCGAGTCGATTTGTTAGTTGACCATAAAATCATTGTTGAATTGAAAAGTGTAGATAAGGTTCTACCCATACATCAAGCTCAATTACTGACTTACATGAAATTAGCTGGGATAAAAATTGGTTTGCTAATGAATTTCAATGTTCGATTCATGAAAAATGGTATTAAACGTATGGTTTTATAGTCTTCGTGATCTTCGTTCACTTCGTGGTTTAAATTTTAATTATAATGAATAAAGGATCTTAAAATGGCGACTGTCCAACCCGAAGGTGAAGATTTAAGAAAAGCCGTTAAATGGATTTCCGATGAACGCAAGTACAATCCTGGTCAAAAGTTTTCAGCACTAATAGAAGAGGCGTGTTTGAAATTCGACCTGTCCCCGATGGATGCCGAGTATCTCCTAAATTTTTTAAAGTCGAAGAAAGGATAATTTGTGTTTAGTGTTTTGTATTTGGTGTTTAGGAAGGAGTGAATAATGGCTTTTCTGAGATTTGAAGATCTTAGAGTTTTCAAACTGGCTGAAAAATTATGTGACGAGATTTGGGATATAGTGACATCCTGGAGGTATTTTGAAAAAAATACTGTCGGACTGCAACTGGTGAAAGCAGCAGATAGCATCGGTGCCAATATTGCAGAAGGAGCAGGCAGAGGAGCCCCCAGGGATAACCAACGATTTGTCAAAATTTCCAGAGGTTCCTTGAATGAAACTAAGTATTGGATCAGGAGAGCTATAAGGCGCAATTTGATTAACGAGGAGCAAAGTGCTTTTTTGCGGGAAGTGATTGACGAATTAGGACCAAGCCTTAACGCATATTTGAAATCCATTGGAAGAGAGAAGTAAATCTAAATCAGTATAATAAGAAAAAGTCCTGATACCAAACACGAAACACAAAACAACCAAACACTAATTATGCCCAAAATTAAAATATTACCCGAAAACCTGTCCAACAAAATCGCAGCCGGCGAGGTTGTTGAGCGGCCGGCTTCGGTGGTCAAGGAACTGATTGAAAATGCGCTGGATGCTGAAGCCACCCGCATTATCATCGAAGTGGAAAAAGGCGGCCAGTCCCTTATTCAGGTCTCTGACAACGGCGTGGGCATGCGACACGCTGATGCGCTTTTAGCCATCGAACGTCACGCCACCAGCAAGATATCCACCGATGACGACTTATTTGCAATCCGCACCCTGGGATTTCGGGGTGAAGCCCTGCCCAGTATTGCCGCGGTTTCCCGCTTTAAACTGATCACCTGTCATCATACGGCGGACACCGGCACCGAAATCAGCATTGATGGCGGTAAAATCAAAAGCATCGCTGAGATCGGCGCACCCGAAGGGACGCTGATAAGCGTCAAACAACTTTTTTTTAACACGCCGGCCAGAAGAAAATTTCTGAAAACGATCGGCACTGAAATGAGTCATATTGCCGATATCGTTGCCAAAATCGCCCTGGGACATCCAGAAGTTCAGTTTCGTCTGATCCACAATGATAAAGTCGTTAAAAGCTGGCCGCTTGTTTCGCAACATCTTGACCGGGTCGTGGATATCTTGGGCAAAGATTGCGCTCAGGATCTGCATGCCATCGAGATTGCCCGCAACGGTGTTTGCATTTCAGGCTGGATCTGTTCGCCCCGGATGACGCGACGGACTTCAAGGGGACTCTACGTTTTTGTCAACGGCCGATTCGTTCGTGACCGCAGCATTCAACACGGCGTATTCCAGGGGTATGCCCAACGTCTGGTTAAAGGGCAGTTTCCGATCGCCGCTGTTTTTATCAAGGTTCCTTTCGATCAGGTGGATGTCAACGTCCATCCCACTAAAAATGAAGTTCGATTTGTTCATCCACATCAGGTCCATGAGGCCGTCAAGGGCGCAATTGCCCAGACCCTTTATGAAATCGATCGGCTCAATTGGCGTCCGGAAGACCGGCCGCAAGGCCCGGAGGCTCAAGGAACGCCACGGGTGAGTGAGTCCCATTCAGCCTTTAAGCCATCTAATAGACACGCATTGTCTTCCGGGCCGACACGTTTCTCTTATCCTGAATTTAGCGATGGCCGATCAGAGACCGGTGATCCGCAACCCGTAGCGATCGATCAGCAGCCGGCCCGCGACGAGCTTAGTCGAGTCGAAAGCGGCGGCCCGGGGCAGCAGGCGGTGCTGTGGGAAGATAGCGGTTTTAGCGCCTTAAGGGTCGTGGGCCAGTTGCACAATCTGTATATCGTTTGTGAGTCAGACCATGGCCTGGTGCTCATCGACCAACATGCCGCTCATGAGCGAATTTTTTTTGAGCAGCTCAAGCAGCGCAGCCGCGAGCCGCGATCAGCTGCCCAGAGGCTTCTGGTTCCCGAAACCCTCGAGTTAAGCTTCAGAGAAGCAGAAATCCTGGGACAAATGCTGCCGGATCTAAAAAGCCTTGGATTGGAGATCGAGCCGTTTGGCGGCAACACCTTTGTTGTCAAGGCCGTGCCGGCTTTGCTCTCCGGGCAGGATCCGAAGCCGATGATCTATGAAATGGTGGAAAAAACCGCGGCGGAGGGTTATTCAGCGGGTTTGGAAAATACATTGGATCAGTGCCGGATGGTGATGGCCTGCCACGGTGCCATCCGGGCCAGCCAACAGCTTGGCGCGTCGCAGATGAAGCGCCTGCTCGATCAACTGGATGAATGCAATAACCCCTCGCGTTGTCCTCACGGACGACCGACCTGGATCCGGTGGGATCTTGCAACCCTGGAGAAGTTGTTTAAGCGGGCGCCATGACGAATGCTGCCAACCAGACCTACATCAACATACTGGAACAATTTTTTGAACGCATAGATTCCGAAACACTTTTCGATTCCGCCGATGCGGCCTATTTCCGGCAGTTGCGAAATGACATCTGCGATGCGCTGATCGAGCTTCTGATGTGGCAGCGTTCTTTTCTGGAAGTTGAAAAAGGACTTGATTGGCCGTATGCGGGTTTTAGACGGCGGATTTCTTTTTTCGAAAAATCGGCTCGGCAGGATGGCGATCCGTTTGTTCGGAAGCAGGCCTGTCTGTTTTTGGCGCGGCTGCCCTTTCCCCGGCAGTGGAGATGGCTGGCGCAGGCCCAGCATAATTTTGGAACCGATTCTGAAATCAGAGCGCTGTTGAAGCTTGAAGCGCAGCGGATTGAAGAGAAGCTTAGCAAAAAGAAACAAAAGCAATATATGCTGCGCCATTTTTGCCAGATCCTCAAAAAGCCCCGCCTGCCCCAAGAAAAAGGGGTTCTGCGGATTTTTTCGCTGCCGTATCTGTTTGTCAATCCGGATTTGCTAAAGGCCCTGAACCGGCATTATTTCCTTTATGTGGAACCCCCCTGGGGCGTGCTTTTTCGTCATGCCTGGCTGCGGCCTTTTGCTGATCTGGCAGATCCAACCCTTTTCGGGTTGAACGGCGAAGAAGACGCCGCATTTATGCGCAGCCAGCCCGGAATTCTAACGACCTCGCTGGCCCATGCTGATTTTCTGGAAGATGATCCGACCCTGGATGTTGAGGCTGAAAAACGCTTCGATCTTATTTTCAACGCGACTTTTGACGATATGCCGCGCAAACGACATGCCTTCATGCTGGAGCTGCTGCAGCAACCGCTTTTAAATCAGACGACGGCACTTTTCATCGGGCGCGGTGAACGACACAACGTCGATGCGTTCAAGCGACAAATTCAAGCGGCAGGATTATCGTCACGTGTGGCCGTAAAGGATAATCTTTTGCGCCAGGAGGTGCCCGCGTATTTGGCTCAATGCAAAATTGGCGTTCAAATTTCTTTGCACGAAAACGGCTGCCGCAGCATTTATGAATTTTTGCGATCCGATCTTCCCTGTATCATTTCCACTTCCATGGCGGGCGTCAATCCGGCCATCGTTAACTCGCAAACTGGAATCGCCGCCCCGGATCGGGAGCTTGCCCGGGCCATTTCAAAGGCGCTCCGGGAACGGGAAACATTTACGCCCCGCAAATGGTTTTTGAGCCATTCGGGCAGCACCCATTCCAGTCGCCTGTTAAACGAGCAACTGAAGGCCATATTCCTTGAGAGAGGCTATTGGTGGCAGGACGATATTGTGCCGCTGGCCAGCAGCGGTGCCAACCGGTATGTGGATAAGGCGCACTATGAGCGGTTTCGGCCGCAATTTGAAAACCTGTTGAACATTTTTCATGCCCAGCGCCATTTGCCGATTCCGCTAGATGTGGATTGACCGCCGACCCGTTGTTTCTTAAATACTTTTTTTTAAGCGGTCGAGAAGTTTTTCTATCTTCTTTCTTCGATAGACTGGCAAGGGACTCTGGCCCCCATGGGGTTCGGCCGCAGCCGGCCGCAACAAATCTTTCCCGGGCCTTGCCACGCCCCCATAATTTCTAGTTTGCCCCGTAACAGGCAGCGGAGATGGCCGCTGCCGTGGGCATCGGTCCCCCGGGGCTGTCCGGGGTATATCTGAGCGGTTCTGCTGCCGTTTGTGGATTTTGGGGATACATTGTTGCGGACCGCATGCGGCCGCTACCCCATGAGGGCGGAAACAGCGCTTGAAGGTGGCTGTGGATGCTCTATAGTGGTTGTCAAAAAAACGTTCCGATAGGCGTACGTTTTTTTGTTACAACCACTTATGCCCCATCCTTTTTTCGGAACATATTTTTGACAAACGGTATAAAAGGATTTTCAGGTAAAAACGTCGCGGGCCTCTATTTTTTAAAGCTCCAGGCAACGATGTAGCTTTTCGGATCAGCTATCGGGTTGTCGGATTGGGCCATCACCGCGAACACCAGCTCATTTGTTCCGTCATTATCAAAATCGCTGATATCATAGTCGCTGATGTAGCCGGTAAATTTGCGCGTTTTCCACTTTCGGCGCAGTCCGACATTATCCCAGATGAGGCCTTCAAAGTGCCCGTTGATGAATTTTCGAAAACGACGGAAAAGCCCGCGGCTGACATCGTGGTTTTTGACAACGATCACTTCGTTTTTCTTGTCCTGGTCCAGGTCGCTTACAAAGATGCGCTGCTCGAGGTAAATCCCGCCAAGAGCGGTCGGATCGGTTAATCTGCCTTCCTTTTTTGCCGCTTTCATTTCGGCCGGTGACAACAGGTAAATCGAGCTGCCGCCATATGAGTCAGCGCTGGTCCACTCTTCCTGGCCTTCTTGATCCAGAATGCTGAGGGTGCTGTTTTTGTTGATGGCAAGAGCCGAATTCCGGCCCGAATTTAAGACATCCCCGTATGTGAACCCGTAGATGTTCACCCAGTCCGGCAGGCGCAGTTTGTCCTGGGATATATAGCGTACGCCGTCCCATCTGAGCTCGTATATCCTACCAGAAAATAACTGCTCAAATCCGCCTTTTTGCCCCAAAAGGATCGGCGGGCCGCCAGTGGTTACTCTGATCACCCGGTAAAACCATTTTTCATCTTTTGCCAGGTTTTTAAATTCGGTTCCGTTCCATTCAAGCACAAAAGAGTTCAGATGGTTCTTGTCGGTAAGACTGGTGACAAATATTTCGGCAATCTCGTTCTCATTGATATCGGCCACGTCGACACCGATCAAGGTATTGAGAGCCTCTTGCTGGATTTCGGCAATTTTGATAAACCGGCGATTCGCATGCCGGTAGATATAAATTTTTCTGCTGCTGATAAATACGGCTTCATTATTTTTGTCTCCGTCCACATCGCCGATGGCAAATCCTTTTATTTCGGTTTTGAAAGTTCGGGTTTTCCACAGCGTGGCGTTAATCTCGGTGGAGGAAGACGTGTCATCGGAGTCGTCGAATTTTATGCCGGCCTCTTTATCCAGCAGTTTTTCAGGATGCGTGCGGCTGACAGAGTCGCTTTCCGGCTTGGCGGTGCTTTGTTGGGCGGGGGGTCGGGATGCGGGGGTCTTGCGGCCGAAGACTTCTGCTTTAATGCGCGCGGCCAAAAGATTGATGTGGGAGATGATCTCACCTTGGGTGTCGCCCACTTCTGAAAAATTAAGCACCGCCTGTTGTTGGTGAACATCAAAAAAACGGGCGTCCGTGCTGACGCTATTTCCAAAAACCGTCAAACTTCCGAACAGCACATAATCCGACCGGCTCCGGGCGCCCAGGACTGCAGCCGCAGCCGCATCGACGGGTTCGGGTATTTCAGCGCCGATCAGGCTCGCATCGGCACGGCTGATAATCACAAGCTTGTCTTTTAAGGTCAGACGGGATGCGAGCATGTCGGCGACCCCTTTTTTTAAATACGCCAGATCTTTGTCCGCATGGATGCTGAAAGGCAGGATCAGAACCCTGGCGGGTTGCGCGGCGGATGCGCTGGCGGCCAGAGCCGCGACCAGCAAGGTGATGAAGGAAAATAGGCAAACGGTCTTTTGTTTTATCTGCAAGGTTGCACTCCTATTGGTGGCAAATAACGGCCTTCTTCGCGAATTTTTTTATGAAAAAGGTCTTGCCCTGTCGGCCGTGAATGTGCTTTAGTTCAAATCCAGACAGCGGCTGTGGTACGGGCTTTTTTGCATAAACCATATCCCGAACAAAGTCAATCCCGGGCTGCTGGGGTGTCATTTTTCGCAAAAAACGCTTGACACTTTACAAAGACGGCTGTTAAAATCTGCTAATTTTGAGTGTGCACGTATACCTTAAGGAAGGGGGTGATGCGGGAGAAGCGGACAAACATTTAACACATGGTAATTATTAGGCTTATTGTTAATCTTAAATTCCGTTAAGGAGGAAAACCAAGATGAAGAAATTATTGGTATTTAGTTTGGCTGTGGTGCTGGTCTTCGCCTTCACGCTGCCGGCCGCTGCTTTTGAGAGCCAATTCGGCGGCTATTGGCGCACACGAGGTGTGATTCGCTCGGATTTTGACGGTGACGGCACCAATGCGCGGGATATTTCGAAGGTCGACACCCGAACCCGTCTGTATTACACCGCGCTTTTGAATGACAACCTCAAGTTCGTCAACAAGTTCGAATTTGACACGGCCTGGGGGCAAAATGACGGTGGCGGCAACCTGGCCGGATTGAACACCTACGGCGATTTCGGCGCTGATGGTCAAGTTGTCGAAGTCAAAGAATCATACGCCAGTTTCAATCTCGGTCCCACGGCCTGGAACGTCGGTATTCACGCTTTTGGTCTGGCACGCGGCTTTATCTATGCCGATGAAGCGGCCGGCGTTACGGTGGCCTACAAAAATGAAATGTTTACGGTCCCGTTTATGTGGTTCAGAGGCTGGGAAGGCGGTGATGATGATAACGATCAGGACGTCGAT
>JASFTL010000187.1:0-7437 GCA_050053555.1 Desulfobacterales bacterium | reverse complement strand
GCATTATTCAATGATCGGCTTTATTTTAAATTCGACCCGGCTGGATTCTTCCCCAATTCAGAAAAGCAGGTGGAACTGCTCGCCGCTCAGCGGAAAAAGGAGGAACGTAAAAGCACGCTCATTGAAACCGGGGGTAGCTGGCTTAAAAAAACGCTGAATTCCGCCGGATCCGCAGATTTGCCATTACGGTCCGATGAAATCCGCCAATCAATTGAAATCCTGAAATCCTACTACCTTTTCCAAAAAGATAGCAAAGATTATGATATTGCAAAGGCCATGACCGCCAGAGCCGGAATTGAAAGTACCCATGATATATTTCGGGTTCTTGTAAAACTGGGCATATTTGAAGAAAATGAAAACATCGAACTGCTTCGCAGCAATGTGTCCCCTGAATTTGCGGAAAACGTTTTAGCCCATGCAGAACAGATTGTGCGCTCGAATCCCCTGGAATTAGAGACGGCATCTCGCAGAGATTTGACTCAATTGCCTTTAATGACCATCGATAGCCAGGGGACTTTAGATTTTGATGATGCCATCAGCATTGAAGAGATGGGTGATTCCTTGCGGCTGGGTATTCATATTATCGATGTCGGCCACTTTATTCAAAAAAACGACACTGTGGATCAGGAGGCCCTTTTACGCGGCAGTTCCATTTATATGCCGGATCAAAAGATTTCCATGTTGCCGCCTGACCTGGCCGAAGGCCTCTGTAGCCTGAAAGTCGGAGAGTCGCGACCGGCTATAAGTATTATGATCCATCTGAATCCGATGGCTGAAATTGTGGATTATGAAATTTTTCAGAGCCTGATCAAAGTCGAGCACCAGCTCACCTATTATGATGTCAATATTGATGCCGATGAAAACCGAAACATACGCATCCTGCAAGATATTGCCGAAAATTTTCGTAAGAAAAGACTCGCTGACGGCGCCATCCAAATCACCGTCCCGGAAATTAGTGTTTGGGTCAATGAGAATCAGGAGGTGTCCATCAACAAAGTCAATCGTGAAAGCCCCGGCCGAATGCTCGTCTCCGAGCTCATGATCATGGCGAACTGGTTGTTCGCGAAATATCTAAAAAACCGCCAGATACCGGCCATATTCAGATCACAGCCCAAACCCCGGGAGCGGTTGTACAAAAATAATGAGGGCACACTTTTTCAAAACTGGATGCAACGCCGGCTATTAAGTCGCTTCGTTTTAAGCGCCAGACCTGAATGGCATTCAGGTCTGGGCTTGGACGCATATGTTACCGCTACGTCACCCATTCGAAAATATTCCGACCTGGTCACCCAGCGACAGATTAGGGCCTCGATGGGGCTGGAAAGTGCATACACCGTCGATCAGATCGACAAAATCATTCAATCCCTTGAACTGCCGATGAGCCAGGTTGGCAGGTTTCAATACACCCGGCATCGGTATTGGCTGCTCAAATATCTCGAAGGTCAAATTGGACAAAAGGAAGAAGCGATCGTGCTGAATCGGCTTCGTCGAAATTACCAAATCCTTTTAACCCGATACATGCTTGAGTGCGTACTGCCGATTTCAAGCGGCATCGAATTAAAGCCGAAAGATTTAATTCAGGTTACCGTTCAGCGCGTGAGTGCCAGGCAAGATGTTTTGCAGGTTGCCATCGGTTAATAATTTGCATAGAGCAAAGCGCCAAGCTTATCAAGGCGTTAGAAAATAATTATCGTCTAAGCTAGTATTGTATCCCATAAAAATATTACAAAAGTCGTGTGGTATATTTTAGTTCAGTTGAGGTCTTTAAACAACACAATGTCTATGGTTTCAGGTGTCAGTGTTCAGGTGTCAGCATTTTGGCCGCTGGCTTCTATCCTGCGGCTGCTGGCCAGTCGCCAGGGGCCTGACACCTGACACCCGAAACCTGAAACCGATTTATCCCTGACACCTAAAAAACGACGAATTCACATGGATAAAATCAATCCGTGTTTATAAATTATTAGCGGGACGTAACACTAGAAGTGGCTTCAAAACCTCAGATCAGGTTCAAGGGCCCCGCTGAAGCGGGATTACATGTCTGATAATTAATATCGATAAGTCGAGGTGGTATTTATGGATACGCAAGCATTGATCGCAAAAGCAAAAGATGGTTTCAATACCCTGGATGTTTCCGAGAAGTATATCAGCTCCGCCCTGAAATGGCTGGACGTCTGGTTAACCGATCAAGCCTTCAGCGAGTATGTTGCCCAGATACACTATTTAATCAAAAACGGCAGATGGAGTTTTCTGCTGGATTCTTTTTATCAGGTCATACCGTTCGGCACCGGCGGCCGCAGAGGTCTGGTCGGTATCGGACCCAACCGCATAAATACCTGGACCATTCAGGCATCTGCCCAGGGCCATTCTCAGTACCTGGTCAAGGAATTCGGGGAGGAGGCCAAACGCCGGGGCGTGGTCCTGACCTATGATGTCCGCAAATATACGCAAAAAGGCATCTATGATGATGCGGCCGACAACCCCGTCATGGATCTGGACGGCAAGCAGCTGGCGATTGCCGCCGCCGAAGTATATGCGGCCAACGATATCAAAGTGTATCTGTATGACACGGCCAGAAGCACACCGCAGCTTTCCTTTACCATCCGTCATTTACAGGCAATTTCCGGAGACATGTTCAGTGCCAGCCACAATCTGCCGACCGATAACGGCAAAAAGGTCTATGATCAGTACGGCGGACAGCTCATTCCACCCGATGATCAGAACCTGGTGGATGAGGTCACCCAGAAGGTCAAAGAGATAAAAACAGTTGATTTTGAAAAAGCCAGGGCCCAGGGACTCATTGAGTTTATCGGAGAAAAGGTCGATAAAGCCTATCATAGAGCGGTATGTCCGGTGTCCCTTTCGGAGGAAAGAAATTTGAAAATCGTCTATTCTCCCCTGCATGGAACGGGACTGACATCGGTCTACCCGGTATTTAAAAAGCTGGGTTTTGACATCACACTTGATCCGGCCACTTCCAATTTGAGCGGAGCGTTTGAAAATGTGACCTTCAACATTCCCAACCCGGAGGTGGTTGAATCTTTTGACCACTCGCTGCCGTTTGCCCAAAAGATGAATGCCGATATTTTAATCAACACCGATCCGGATGCCGATCGAATCGGGGTGATGGTCAAACACAACGGATCATGGCAGTTTTTAAATGGCAATGAAATCGGGATCATCCTGACCCAATATGCCATTTCAAAGTATAAATCCAAGGGCCGGTACAACCCGGACAATGTCATCATAAAAACAGATGTCACCACTTCGCTGATTCAAAAAATCGCCGATGAAAACAAGGTGCAGTGCATCGGCGATCTGCTCGTCGGCTTCAAATATATCGGCGATCTGATGAATAAAATAGAAGCCCAAAATAAAATCGATCATTTTATTCTGGGCACCGAAGAAAGCCATGGATATCTGACCGGAAATTACGCCCGGGACAAAGATGCCGCCTGTGCGGCGGTGTGGATATCTGAACATGCGGCCGAACTCAAAAACAAAAATAAAACCCTCTTGGATGATCTGGCCGAAATCTATGCCCGCTATGGCTATTGTCATAATTATTTAACGGAAATCAGGCTGCTGGGTGCCAAAGGCATGGAGCAAATATTGATGATCATGAATCACCTGCGGGATACGGAAATTGGTTCCTTTGGGGATTTCAGGGTGCGGGGTAAAAATGACCGCAGAGAAGGTGAACCGCAACCCCATCTATCCCGCACCGACCGATCGGCGCGTAATATGCTGGTCTATCATATGGACCATACAGCCGACACGACCAGCATGCGCATAACCGTACGCCCTTCCGGTACGGAGCCGAAGATAAAAATGTATTTCGAGGTGTTCGGCAAACCCTTTAAATTGGAGCATATCGATGCCGAAAAAGAAAGTATCATCAACATCCGCAAAGCGCTGGAAAAAAATTTTATGCAGTATTGCTATAAGCTTCTGAATGTCGATTTTCCGGATCGAGGCTTTTTACTGTTCTGGCAGCTGCCGCTTGACGACAAATTGAAATATTTTGAAATTGAAGCTGACATCACCAGCCTGAAAAATTATTCTGATAAAGATGAACGCAAAGCGCAATTATTCAAACTGCTAGAATTTCTCGGCGCCAATCCCATCGAGAAGGTGAATAAAGCATTCAAAGCAAAGTATAAAGAGGCAATATTAGAGTACCTCGAGCTGGCATAAGTCAACAAGGTTTATCATTACCCACTTTGGAATGCGGATTGCGGATTGCGGATTATATTCAAAAACAAATGCATCTCTATTCATTCAATCCGCACTCTGAGATCTGCAATTCGCAATTCTAAAAGCTTGATTCCTCATAATGGAGGTTGCCTCTAACAAATAATTTATTATGACAATTCAGCAAGGTGAAACCGCATGCCCTTCCCGGCCAACAAAACTAAAATCATCTGCACCATCGGTCCGGCTTCAGATTCCCCCGAAGTTTTGGAGCAAATGATCCGTGCCGGCATGAACGTTGCGCGGCTAAATTTTTCCCACGGTGATTTCGCCAGCCACGAGGAGACCATCCAAAAAATACGTGATGCGTCAAAGGCCGCCAAGATACGGGTGGCGATCATGGCCGACCTGCCCGGTCCTAAAATTCGCATCGGAGAATTTGAAAAGGAGCCCATTGAATTAGAACCCGATGACGCCTTCACGCTGACAACCGAAGACATTATCGGCAATCAGACGCGCGTATCGGTGAGCTTCTCACGTCTGCCCAAAGCGGTGAGACCGAAAGACAGACTGTTTTTAAACGATGGCTTGGTCGAACTTGAAGTCCAAAAAGTGGCGGGCAATGATGTTCACTGCAGCGTTCTGGTCGGCGACATCCTGCGATCCCGCAAGGGGCTGAATTTACCGGGCATCGACCTCGGCATCAGCGCATTTACGGACCGCGATCTCGAATGCCTGAAGTTTGCCATGCAAAATGGTGTGGATGCCGTCAGCCAGTCTTTTGTTGAAACCGGCGAAGATATCAAGGCCGTCCGCAAAGCAGCCAAGGATCTTGGCCACGATCCTTTTATTGTCGCTAAGATCGAACGCATCGGGGCACGCAATCACATCGATGACATCCTTGACGCAGCCGACGGCATCATGATCGCCCGGGGTGATCTGGGAGTTGAAATTCCCATCGAAAAGATGGCCGTTGCCCAGAAGCTACTGATTCACAAGGCCAACCTGGCAGGCAAACCCGTCATTACCGCCACCCAGATGTTAGAATCCATGTCCCGAAACCGCCGTCCCACCCGGGCCGAGGCCACTGATGTGGCCAATGCCATCTTGGATGGAACCGACGGTGTTATGCTGTCCGGGGAATCTGCTTTGGGCAGATATCCGGTGGATGCAACCGCCATGTTGGCTAAAATTGCATCGGCCATCGAACCGCACCGCACTATCAATCCCATCAAGGGGAAACTGACATCCCGCCGGGAAGATGATGACGTTCATATTGAAGATTTGATTGCCTTGAGTGTTGAAACCACACTGGAGCGCATCACACCGCCGACGGTCATCGTACCGACCCGCAGCGGAACAACGGCCAGAAGCATTACGCGCTTTCGACTGCCGGTTTGGATTACCGCATTCAGCCGTTATGAAAAAACATGCCAGGATCTGATGTTCTCCTACGGCGTCCTGCCGATCTGTGAGCCGGAACACCCGGAGGACTGGAAACAGTGGGCCCGCAACTGGCTGCAAACCATCGGGGAAGTCGGCAACCTGGTGGTACTGACCGAGGGGCCTTCAAAAGAACATCCGAACCGCAATAATCGCATGGAGATTCTTGATCTGAGCCGGACATAAAAAAGCGCCGCAGGCGCTTTTTGGTTAATTGGTTGAATTTGTTAAATTGGTTTTATTCATTAAAATCAAAGAAGAATATGAGCTCAAATATTAAAAAGATGCGCGAACACGCCCTGCAGATTTTTAAGACCGGATTGCAGGCCGTAGACCCGGAGCAAGCCATCATGCACCATGTGACAGTGAATGATAATATGCTCCTCATCGGCAGCCGGCAGTTCAATCTTAAAGATTATGACCGAATTCTGGTCGTTGGCGCCGGAAAAGCGGCGGCCCCCATGGCCAGGGCCTTGGAAGATCTTCTGGGGGATCGTATTTCCGACGGGGTTATTGTTGTCAAAGATGAACACGACTTACCTTTAAAGAGCATAAAGGTCCGCGAGGCCGGCCATCCCGTCCCTGACAAACGCGGGGTGAGGGGTACGGAGGAAATCCTCTCCCTGGTAGAGAACGCCGGCGAACACCATTTGATCGTCTGCTTGATCTCCGGCGGAGGATCTGCCCTTTTAATTGCGCCGGTTGGCGACATATCTCTCGAAGATAAACAACATGCCACAAAACTCTTATTGGCCAGCGGGGCGACGATCCACGAGTTTAACACCATCCGCAAACATCTCTCCCGGGCCAAGGGCGGCCGGCTGGCCCAAATGGCCTACCCGGCCAGCGTTGCCACTCTGATTCTTTCCGATGTGGTGGGGGATGACCTGGATGTCATTGCTTCAGGACCAACAGTGCCCGACTCCAGTACATTTCAAGATGCTGAACAAATCCTCAAAAATTATGGCATCTGGGATCAGGTGACATCCAGCGTTCGCCATCATATTGATAAAGGATCTTCCGGCCAAATAGAAGATACACCGAAATCAGATAATCCGGCCTTTCAAAAATGTTCTCAGGTTCTGGTGGGAACCAATCTGCAGGCATTGGAGGCCGCCGCTAAAGCGGCTGAAAAGCTCGGATACCAGCCTTTAATTCTTTCTTCCAAAGTGGAGGGCGAAGCCCGCGAGGTCGCTAAATTTTATACAGCCATTGCCAAAGAGATACTGGGCTCGCAGAATCCATTGAAAACACCGGCATGCGTGCTTTGCGGAGGAGAAACAACGGTAACCTTGCAGGGCGATGGGCGTGGGGGTCGCAATCAGGAGTTCGCGCTGGCAGCGGCATTGGCCATCGCGGGATTGGACAACATCGTGGTACTGAGCGGCGGCACTGACGGAACGGACGGCCCGACGGATGCCGCCGGCGCAATTGCCGACGGTAACACGTTGGCGCGCGCCCGAGAAAAAAATCTCGATCCGAAAGATTTTCTTCAACGCAATGATTCCTACAGCTTCTTTCAACAGCTGGATGATCTCGTCATCACGGGGCCGACCCGCACGAATGTAATGGATTTGTATCTGTTGCTGGTTGGCAGTGTTTAATTACATGAGCAGTCGGGGAGTTTTTCTATCCTCTATTTTCGATAGATCCGCATGGGACTTCAACCCGCAAGGGGCTCCGGCCGCATGCGATCCGCAACAATGGTTCTTGAAACGAAACATACGGCAGCAGATCCGCTTCGATTCACCCCGGTGCAGCCCCAGAGGACCGATTCCCACGGCTGCATACAGCCTCGCTGCC
>JASFTL010000186.1:0-7458 GCA_050053555.1 Desulfobacterales bacterium | reverse complement strand
CGTCAAAAACTCATCCAGACAGATACTCAAGAAGTTGGACATCGATCCGGATGTGAAAACCGATCAACTGTCAGATGAGGAAATCAGCAACATCCGTAAGGTGATCGATGATGAATATAAAGTTGAGGGTGAACTGCGTACCGAAGTTTCGATGAATATCAAACGCTTAATGGATCTAGGGTCATATCGAGGACTTCGTCATCGCAAATCACTGCCGGTTCGTGGTCAGCGAACGAGCACCAATGCACGGACCCGAAAAGGACCAAAGCGGGCGGCTGTTAAAAAGAAAGGCCCCGCCAAACAGAAAAAATAAAGGCGAAATTCATGGCCAAAAAAACGCGTACGAAAAAAAAGGTAAAGAAAAATATAGCAAACGGCGTTGTTCATATCCAATCAACGTTTAATAATACCATTGTCACCATAACCGATGCTGGAGGAAATGTGGTGGCTTGGTCAAGCGCAGGGGTTCAGGGGTTTAAAGGCTCTCGGAAAAGCACCCCCTTTGCAGCCCAGCTAGCCGCCGAAGACGCCGCCAAGAAGGCCAAAGAACATGGTATGAAAACTGTGGAGGTGTATGTTAAAGGACCCGGACCCGGAAGGGAATCGGCCCTGCGGGCTTTGCAGGCAACCGGATTCAATGTTGTGATGATTAAAGACGTGACGCCAATTCCCCATAATGGTTGCCGCCCCCCCAAACGTCGTAGAGTATAATTTAGTTTCTCGTTAAAACGCGTTATAGTTTAAAGGCTCATATCATCAATTACGATTTAACTATTCAACGAATTAACCATTTGACCACACAATCGGGAGGACCATTTGGCAAGATATAAAGATTCGGTCTGTCGGCATTGCCGGCGCGAAAATTTAAAACTGTATCTGAAGGGAGATCGCTGCTATTCAGATAAATGCGCATTTGATCGACGCTCATACCCACCCGGGCAACATGGTGAGCGCCGGGGCAGAAAAATTTCTGATTACGGTATCCAGCTGCGAGAAAAACAGAAAGTCAAACGAATGTATGGACTTTCTGAAAAGCAATTCCACCTGTTTTTTGAAAGGGCCGAGCGTCACAGGGGCATAACTGGCACGAATTTACTCGTATTGCTGGAACGGCGTCTGGATAACGTTGTCTATCGGCTGGGTTTTGCAAACTCACGCGCTCAAGGCCGTCAATTTGTTCTTCATAATCATTTTTTAGTAAACGGCAAGAAGGTCAACATTCCATCTTTTTTGGTCAAAGTGGGTGATGCAATCGAGTTAAAGGAGAAAAGCAAAAAGATTTCTACTATTACAGATTCGATAGAAGCGGTCGTGCGCAGAGGTATACCCCAGTGGCTGGAACTTGAAAAAGATAAGCACAAAGGCCTCGTGAATGGATTTCCTGTGCGAGAAGATATCACGATGCCGATTCAAGAGCAGTTAATTGTCGAGCTTTATTCCAAGTAATCGGTGTAGCGGCTTAATGATTTGAGCTGCAGACCCCGCTCTTTAATCGATTGTCTAAAAACCTTATCAATTTGGAGAAAAGAAAATGTCATCTGAGGAGTTGATGTATGCTAACTGGCAGCATATCATAAAGCCAGAAAAAATTCAGGTTAGCAGTAACCCATCCTATGGCAAATTCGTCTGTGAACCGCTGGAAAGAGGCTATGGGATTACGATTGGAAATTCTTTAAGAAGGGTCATACTGTCATCTTTATATGGTACTGCAATCACATCGGTCAGATTTGACAATGTCATGCATGAGTTCAGTGTTATCCCGGGGGTTCTGGAAGATGTATCCGAGATTATTCTCAATTTAAAAGAAGTGCGCTTTAAGGTTAGCGACGCTGAGCCCAAGACTGTCCGACTTGAAGCCTCAGGAGCAGGCGAAGTAACTGCCGGCGATATCATTAGTGATGATGGGAAATGTGAAGTGCTCAATCCCAAGCACCACATCGCGAGCCTTTCCCAAAAAGGGAAATTAAACATGAGTATGATCGTTAAATTCGGCAAAGGATACTCTCTGGCCGAGTCAAATAAAGATGAAGAGGCGCCTGCCGGTACCATACCGATTGATGCCGTCTATTCGCCGATCAAGCGCGTTAATTATGTGGTGGGAAACGCCCGCGTTGGCCAGCGTACGGATTATGACAAACTCACGATGGAGATTTGGACGGATGGAAGCATTCTGCCCGAAGACGCCGTGGCATACGCAGCTAAGATCTTAAAAGAGCAGATGACCACGTTTATTAATTTTGATGAAGCTTTAGAACCGCAACCGGAGGAGAAAGCTGAAGATAGCGAAAAGCCGAAATTCAACGAAAATCTGTATCGGAGCGTCGAAGAGCTAGAACTTTCTGTTCGTAGTGCCAACTGCCTGAAAAATGCAGATATCAATAAGATCTGGCAATTGGTCAGTAAAACTGAAACTGAAATGCTCAAGACAAAAAATTTCGGCCGCAAGTCGTTAAATGAAATTAAAGAGGTGTTGTCCGAAATGGGACTGTCCCTTGGTATTAAACTCGAAGGGTTTACGCCGCCTGCAGAAGACAATGAAGAAGGAGAGTAGTCGATCATATGAGACATCGAAAAGCGAGTGTGAAACTGAATCGAACGACGAGCCATCGGAAGGCGATGTTCCGGAATATGGTTACGTCTTTGTTTAAGCATGAGCGCATTCAGACGACCGGCGCCAAAGCCAAAGAATTGCGGCGTTGGGCCGATCACATAATTACCCTGGCCAAGCGGGGCGATTTGCATGCGAGGCGTCAAGCCCTATCCATTATCAGGGAAAAAGGCGTCGTGCATAAATTGTTTTCCGAAGCCAATGAACGTTTTGGCAACTCAGCTGGAGGCTACACCCGAATTGTAAAACTGGGGAGGCGGTCGGGAGATGCGGCGCCGATGTCGCTGATCGAACTGGTGGTTCCCGAAGCGGTTGGAACGAAAAAAACGAAAAAGAAAACAGGAAAGACCGCAGCCGAGAAAAAGAAAACAAAAGTCGATAAGAAAGTAGAAGCCGAAACCAAGGAAGAGAAGAAAACATCAGCCCGTGGAGAGGAAAAGGGTGAAGCAAAGAAAAAACCGGCGGCTAAAAAGAAAGCAGAAGGCGAAAAACCGAAAAAGTCAGCCAGCAAAAAAGGTGTAACGCGGAAATCAGAGAAAAAAGATAAGCCGCCAACCGAAAAGAAATCCGTAGAGGCCAAGAATGAGGAAAAAGAAGTCGAGGCCAAACCCGAAAAAGGCTCTAAAATGAAACCTGAAAAGGATGAAAACGCATCCTAGATTGAGCGCTTTACGGGTCAGTATATGTCTGAGCTTGCCGCGTGATGGATTGAGGGCAAAAACTCCCCGACCCCTCGATAATCTTAATGATTAATAAGTCCTTGGCGTCTTTGCGTCAGGCCAAAGCCTTTAGTCATTTTAGGCACTTCTAATTTTATCCAGCGCTTCCCGAGCGGCCTCTTGCACTTCAGGATCATAGTCACCATTTAAAACGGCCTGTAACTGAGGTCCAATTTCTGTGCGTCTCAACTGTCCGAAAAGATACAATAAATCTCCCTTTACGCGATTATCCACTTTGTGAAAACGGCTCCACAGCGGCTTGAGGATTTGGGCGGCCAGATCCAGGTTGTTTTCAACGAGTTCTTCCATTACGACCATCGCTCCCAGACGAACCGGCCATTTTGGATGGGCTAAAACCTCATAAAAAGCAGGAAAAATTTGTACTTTTTCCAACATCATTGCTGCCAGCTCACCGGCTTTGCCTTCCTTTAACATCATTTCCAGTGATACCGGACCCAGCATGCAGGGATCTCGGTCTTTCATGACATCAATAATTTCGTTTATCTGAAGCGATCCGCTCCAGCGGAAGTGGCCTTCCAGAATTAAGGTCGGCACGGATTGAATGTTTTCCATTTCTGCAATTTCCGAAAAAAGCATAGCATCGATCACAGTCAACCGAATTTTGCTGTTTAAGGCCAGCAGGGGAAGCAGTTGTCGCACTGCTTGAGGGCAAAATTTGCATTGCGGCGAAATGTAAATCATCAAATTTGTAGGCAATTCAACTTTTGCAAGTTGGGCATTTGTCATTTCATCAAGCCACACTGTATTCGAATCGAGCATATTCAGGGCGTCGATGAATGGCGCGATTTCAGTGCCTGAAGGAACCGCCTGATAGCGCAATCCGTTGTGAATCTTTATTGTCGGGATCTCATCGGCGTGGCTTTCTTCTTTTTTTACATGAATTTTAGGCACCAAACGCGTGAGTTTGTCGCAAAATTGCTGAAAAGTGCGGCTTTTTTCATGATCGCTTTCAATGAGCCCGATTTGGACGTCTTTTGATAGTGTATCATTTAGCGTCAAAAGTTGTTTTTTTTCGTGCGGTGTCATCATGATCATTAGACGTCAGGTGTCAGTGTTCAGGTGTCAGCATGTTGGCCGCTGGATTCTCGCTTATTTCTACTTGCCAGGTCCCTGACACCCGAAACCTGTGACCTTTATTACAAGACGCCTTGTAATGCAAGATAAAATTCATAGTTTAAGCATATATCGGATGCCGAAAAGAGGTGATAAGTAGTTGGGTTACCCCATCAAGCCGAGGCATTTCTTGACTTGACGCTTTTTATAATGATATATGCCATCTGATACACTATTCCGTCGGCTTTTCGATAGTTCAATTTAACGCGGTTTATAAAACCAGAAGCAACCGATCTTCGAGAAAGGAGAAATCGACAAAATGGATCCTGAAAGCCTGTTGAAAGATAAAATCGTATTGGCGGTGGATGATGAAGTTGACGTTACCACTACCGTCGAAGAGGTATTGGACATGTGTCTTGTACGGAAAGCCAATGATTATGATACCGCGCGCCAACTCCTGATGAGCTACACTTTTGATATTGTTATCCTGGACATCATGGGTGTTAATGGGTTCGAACTTTTAAAGACATCAGTCAAAAGGGGGTTTCCAACCGTCATGCTTACCGCCTATGCATTGACGCCTGAGGCACTGGAAAAATCCATTAAACTGGGTGCCGTTTCTTTTTTGCCAAAGGAAAAAATGAGTGAACTGGATGAATTTTTAGCCGATGTTGTTCTTAAAGGCGGACAGCCGGTCTGGGAAAAGCTTTTTGAAAAACTCGGAGGCTTTTTTAATAAACGCTTTGGACCGGACTGGAAACAACGCAATAAATTTTTCGAAGACTTCGAGCAATCTCTGCAACAGAGCAAACCGCAAGATTCCGGCTAAGGAAATGAAGCTGGTTTTCCCGAATTCTGATATTTCTCTTTATGAAGCGATGCGAATGGTGGAGATTTCTCAAAATCCCGGAGTGGGTCACCCTCTATTGCCAATAGCGAGTAGCGTCTCTAAAGCTGTGATTCATGCATATTAGGGAAAAGAATCCCCTTCAAAATTCAATAATTTCTCTTGACAATAAACAGCGTAGCTGTGGTATAGGTATAAATCATTTTTGGGAAATGAATAGAGTTTAGTTTTTAAAGATTTTCTATTTCAAAAGGAGGGTAGATTTATGTTGAAAAAAATTACAGTATTTGCACTGGTCTGTCTCTTTTGCATTGGGGTGGTAATTTCACCGGCATTGGCCGATTCCTATAAAATTGGGGCTGTTTTTTCAGTAACCGGACGCACTTCTTTCTTGGGGGATCCTGAGAAAAAAACTGCCGAAATGGTTGCTGATCAAATCAATAAAGCCGGAGGCATCGGTGGGAAAAAGCTGGAACTTATCGTTTATGACACCGAAGGTGACGCTACCAAGGCCAATCTGTTTGTCAAGAAGCTGATGACCCAGGATAAGGTTTGCGCAGTGATCGGTCCTTCTTTGAGTGGCACCTCCATGGCAGTTGTTCCGCTGGCAGCAGAATTCAAGACGCCTCTGGTATCTTGCGCGGCCAGTTATAAAATTACCTGGGATGAGAAGGCGAATAAACCGCGTGAATGGGTATTTAAGACGCCCCAGACAGACACAATGGCAGTGGAAGCCATTTACACCCATCTTAAAAAGCGTGGGCTTAACAAAATTGCCATTATGAGTGTTACGTCAGGCTTCGGTAAAAGCGGGCACGGTGAACTGGTCAGGCTGGCGCCCCAATACGGCATGAGCATCGTTGCCGATGAATCCTATGGCCCCAAGGACACCGACATGACCGCCCAGCTGACCAAAATAAAAGGTGTGGCCCCGCAAGCCATCGTCAACTGGTCTGTCGGACCCACTCAGGTCGTGGTACTGCGTAACTGGAAAGATCTGGGGATGACCAAAATTGCGTTCTATCAGAGCCACGGATTCGGCAGCCGCAAAAACATTGAACTCGCCGCCGGCGCAGCCGAGGGAGTCTATACCCCGCTGGGCGCCGTCAATGTCGCTCAAATTTTGCCGACCAGCCATGTTCAAAAGAATGTCACCATGCAATACGCCAATGATTATTCGGCGAGATACAACGAACCGTTGAGTTCCTTCGGCGGACATGCCTGGGATGCCATGCATCTGGTGATAAAGGCTCTCAGGGCCGTCGGCTGCAACCGGCCCGCCATCCGGGATTATTTAGAAAATAATACAGCCGGCTTTGTCGGCCAGCACGGCATCTTTAATTATTCACCAAAGGATCACATCGGTCTGGACAAAGACGCTTTTCAGATGGTTGTCGTTAAAAACGGCGATTGGGCATTGACCCGATAATTATAGACAGTTGTACTGCCAGATTCCTGTGAGGGTGGTTATCGTTCACCACCCTCACTTTTTATGAAGCATTGTCCAATGGAAAAAATTACCCTTGCAAGCCAGCTCTTCCAGTATCTGATCACCGGCCTTACGGTTGGCAGCATATATGCCATGGTCGCCCTTGGCTTTAATATTATCTACAATGTGACCGAAATCATCAATCTGGCCCAGGGTGAATTTGTGATGCTGGGCGGCTTGATTATGGTCTTTTTGCATGTTGCAGCCGGGTTGCCTCTATTGGCGGCATTTCCGCTGACCATTATTCTCGTCACCTTGATGGGGATATTGCTCGATCGTTTGGCCATTCGCCCCATTCGTCAGCCGTCGGTTCTGACGCTGATTATCGCCACGATTGCCGCCTCCATTATCATAAAAGGCGTTGCCATGTTCATCTGGGGCAAGGACCCATTTGACCTGCCTGCTTTTTCAGGACGAAATCCCATCCATTTTATGGGTGCCGTCATACAGCCGCAATATTTCTGGGTCGGTGGTTTCTTAATCTTTATCGTTATCGTTCTAACCTTCTTTTTCGAAAAAACCATCTTCGGCAAAGCCATGAGCGCCTGTGCCGACAACCCCGATGCGGCCAGCTTGGTCGGCATAAATGTTAAGCATATGATATTATTGTCATTTTCATTATCAGCCGCTATCGGTGCTGTGGCTGGAATTACTGTAACGCCGATTTCTTTGATGGAATACGACCGCGGTGCCATGCTGGCCATAAAGGGATTTGGTGCCG
>JASFTL010000185.1:0-7484 GCA_050053555.1 Desulfobacterales bacterium | reverse complement strand
AGATCTGTCCGCAGTGCGGGTTGGTCAATTATCCGCGGCTTTCCCCGGCTATTATCGTTGCCGTGCTCAAAAACAAACAGGTTCTCTTGGCCCGCAACAAACGCTTTAAGCTTCCATTTTACAGTGTTTTGGCCGGTTTTGTAGAACCAGGTGAAACGATTGAAGAATGCGTCCAAAGGGAAATCCGTGAAGAAGTGGGCATAACGGTGAAAAATATACGGTATTTCGGCAGCCAACCCTGGCCGTTTCCAAATTCATTGATGATTGCCTTCGTCGCCGATTATGCCGACGGTGAAATTACAATTGACGGCTCAGAAATCATTGACGCTGCCTGGTTTTCAAAAGACGATCTTCCGCAGATTCCCCCCACCATCAGCATTGCCAGGCAACTTATCGACTGGTTTGTGGATACCGCATAATCAATCTTCCGCATTAACCCTGAGGTTTTCTACTCAAACCTCAGTCCTCAGCACTCAGTCCCGGCTCTGATTTGACCAGCTTGCCGATCGACAGGCCCTGGACGATAATCGAAAATACAACTATGGCATAGGTGACGGCCAGAATCGCTTCGCGGTTTTTGCCAGCCGGCAGTGACAGCGCCAGGGCTACCGAAATACCGCCGCGCAAACCTCCCCAGGTTAGAATTTTGATGACATTGGGGCTGAAGGTTCGGAAGCGCTTTAGAATCACTACCGGGATACCTACACAGACAAAACGAGCCGTCAGCAGCAGGGGAATGAGAATGATTCCCCCTAAAATATAGGCCCGGTTAAACGTGAGAACCAAAAGCTCCAGGCCGATGAGCAAGAAGAGCACGGCATTTAAAATTTCATCGACCAGTTCCCAAAATTTGTCTAGATGATCGCGGACCTCATCTGACATGGCCAGCATGCGCCCGTGATTGCCGATCAGGAGCCCAGCCACGACAATGGCAATGGGACCGGAAAGATGCAGTGTGTCGGCTAACGCAAAACCGCCGGTCACCAGAGCCAGGGTAATCAGCACCTCAACCTGGTAATTTTCAACACTTTTAAGCATCCAGTAGGCTAGGCCACCGATCAACAAACCAAAGAGCATTCCACCCAGTGCTTCTTTTATGAATAAGCCGGTTACCGAAGCGGCGGTTACCTCATGGGATCCGATGGCGACCTCAAATATGACCAGAAACACCACCACAGCGACACCGTCATTGAAGAGCGATTCACCGGTAATCTTGGTTTCAAGGCTTTCAGGTACACCGGCCTCTCTTAAAATGCCCATTACCGCAATCGGATCGGTCGGCGAGATCAGCGCACCGAACAGCAGGCAGTAGATAAACGGCAAACCGATACCCAGCACGCCCAGCACCCACCAGCTGGTGACGGCCATAATGAAGGTTGATCCAAGGACACCCAAAGTTGCCAGAAAGCCGATGATATATTTTTGTCTGGCCAGATCCGCCAGATTAACATGCAGCGCTCCGGCAAACAGTAAAAAACTAAGCATGCCGTGAAGTAAGGTTTCATCAAAATCAATGCTGGCCAGCAAAAGGCGGGCATCCTCTTTCAGGCCAAATCCCAGCGGACCCAGGGCAATGAGTCCCAGGGAGACCAGCAGAGCAATGACCATCACACCAATGGTGGTTGGCAGGCGAATAAATCGATGGTTGATATAGCTGAAGCCTGCAGAGAGCGTAACCAAGATGGCTAAAATATTGAACAGTTTCATATTATTTAGATACTGTATAATAGGCTCGAAGGGCAAGCAGGAATCCAATTGCATGTGTTTTGCGCTGGGGCGGTAAGGGCGGTTACTTTTTCGGGAGCATCAGAACAAATGGAAGCGCCAGCAGACCTATGATGGCACTTAAAAAATAAGTAGCGCGCAACCCGATCAGGTCTCCGATAAAGCCAATGACCACCACAATTGCCGAGCGAGCGATGAACGATGCCATCATGAAAAATCCATTGGCGGCAGAGGGACTGCTTTTGGCGTGCTCCTGTACGAGGGCCAGCATAACGGGGGTAGTCGATAGCAGTGTAAATCCGATAAACATAAGCGTTACAAAACGAACCCAGCCTCCGATCCAAACAAATACGAGTAAGCTAATGGGAGCACCGAGCAAAGAGAACATCAGTATTCGTCGGCGCCCCAAACGATCACTGATGGATCCTGCCGCAAATATACCGGCGACACCGGTGATCTCAAAAACAGTCAGGGCAACACCGGCGAGCCAAAGATTACCTGTTTCCTGTTCAATGAATGTTGGTAGAAAAGTTGCGATGGACGCATGCATAAACCCTCGAGCCAGCAGGATTGCCATCAGGGGCAGTAAAATGTAGCGTAATTCACGCCACGTTCCCAGGACCGATAATTTGCGGCTTTGATCAACTGTTATGGGGACCTCGCGAAAGTTAAAATAAAGCCATACCGAAGCCGCTAAACCAAAGACCATAATGGGATAGAAGTGTTCAAGCCCTAAGATAGAAACCGCTCCGACCGCTACCAGGGGTCCGACGGCCCTGGCGAATTCTCCCCCGGTCATATAAAAACTCATCCCTCGGCCTTTTTTAGCACCCGACAGGCGGGATACCATAACCGGCGAAGGTACGTGAAAAATGGCAACGCTGATTCCCGTTATGAATAATAAGATCAGCAATATACCATAGCTGGGGGCTGTCCCGATAAGGCTCATTGGAATGGCGGTCAGGGCGGGAGCGAGAATAATAAAGTAGCGGACACTGATTCTGTCGGCCAAAATGCCGATATACGGATTCAGCAGCGCGGGGATCTGCATTACTGAAGAAAGAAAGCCGGCCTGTGTCAGGGACATGGAAAGTTTTTCAATGAGAAGCGGAAGCAGCGGCGACAGAAAACTGGCATAGACATCATGAACGAAATGGCAAACCGAAAGAACAAGTATGCGTTCCGTCTGAAAATCTTCTGATTGCATGGATTGCGATGGCGGTGTGGTTTTCAAATTCTTTAAAGGCACAGGTTAAATAATTAATCTCATGGGATCTTTTATCTCTAAAAACGTCAATGAACCTGAAATTGTCAGGATTGTCAATGTTATTGAGTCCGGGCCTATTGATTCCCGGTCATACGGTGCTGGGCACTTCTGACCCGATTCTGGATGGTAGCTGCTGGCCATCTGATTGGTGTCTTCCATATTCTGATTTCTACCAGAGCCCCCCTTGCTTTTACATTGGTAAACATTATCTTACCCTAATTGAGCGTTTCAAATTTAAAAAGGAAGCAATTTTTCCTGATATTCAAATGATGTAGGCAACAAACCTTTTCCCCAAAATTTTTTAAAGGAGATCGAACTATGGCCAGACGAGTTGTTATTGATTCCGACGAATGCATCGGGTGTGAGAGCTGTGTAGAGCTTTGCGCGGAAGTCTTTGCTTTTAACGAGGACGAAGAAAAAGCCGAAGTCATCATGCCTGAAGGCGGTCCGGAAGATTGTATCGAAGAGGCGATTGAGACCTGTCCTACTGAATGCATCTCATGGGAAGACTCCGACTAAAACCGGCTCTCAGGGTATCATCTCTTGCCCGATGGCTGTGTTGTGAGCCGCTTCAAAATGCTCGAGTACTATCATGTACGCTCCGCTTTTGAAGCGGCTCACGCCTTGCCTCCGAACAAGATCTAAAACCCTAAAAGCCGGTTTAATATTCCCTTTGCAGTAAGTGAGTCCAGCAAGTTTAAATACGTCAGACCGTGGCCCAGACTTGGATATTGGAGGATTTAGCACAAATCATGGGCTCAGTACCTTACGTTTACTTCAACTCAATAGAGTTTATAGTGTCAGGGCGGGCGTTAGTTCATACGCTTCAGCCTCGCATTTTGGCGGATTCGTCACTTCTTTTTAACGTATCTGACCCACCGAGGTAGTCGTCGGGGCAACGGGGATCGCTTTCTCCTTTGCCCAGTTCAGCAATACCCGCATAGTAGCCGAAGAGGCCAGGCTCCCCAATGTCAGTCCCGCCGCACAGATCACATAACCGGGTGCTCCTAAGAATATTGAAAGAAAGCCGCAAACAAAAATCGTTCCCATAAAGACCGCATGTCCGGCCAATACTGTTGTCGGCTTTTTTAACCAGGCGGCCAGGCCCTCGCTTTGGGCGCGAATGGCCACGCTAAAGGGGTAACATATCAATGCCACAGCGGTGATTCTTACCAAAGCCATGTCGGTCGGCAATAATTTTTGTAATTTGACATAATATAATTCGATGATGCCCGGCAAAATAAAGACCAGGGGCAGCAAGCCCAACACCGCCCCGGCTCGCAGCGAAAACCGAAATGTGAGCCGGTCTTTGTGAGACTGTGGTGGAAATGCCAGGACTGCGGTTTGTATGCGCGTTGCCGCAAAAGCAACTGGATTGGCAAGTCCTAAAGCCAGATAGCAGATCGGGAGCACCCGTTCCGGATCCGGCGCCCGCGCAATAAATGCTCCCAGAATGATTGCCGATGCCGAAAGGAAATAGCCGCCAATAGAAAGCGGCAGATTAAAATAGAAGATTTCACCAGCCCGCGGCGCAACTCCCGTTGCGGATTTAAGAGCCCTTAGAAATGGATGCGCAAATAATCTGGCCATCAGGCACTCGAAGGCCACGGGCAATGTCAGACAAATTACCGCCCAGATGGGTCCTACGAGTCCCATAAAGCAGAAGATCGGAGAGAGAATAGCGGTTAGAACAATCCGTCCGACGGTGGCAATGCTGGCTTTTCCGGTGGCTTTGCCGACATACATGAGGACCAGATACGGTGTTCGCAGAAAAAACAAAAATTGCAGCGGGATGCTGACAAGCAGCGTTATTTTGGCCGGAGATTCAATGGATGGCGGAAGCCCGATCAGGTTGCCGAACAGTTGGCGCGACAGCACGGGAATGCATAGTGTCGCCTGAACGGCAATCACCAGCAGGCCTGTTATCAGGACAGCCCGTCGAAATTTTTGATAGCCTTCACGGGAAGTCGCATACACCATTCCCGTTGTGATGTAAGAGAGGGCGAACATGCCCAGAAAAAACATCACGATGTTCGCTTGGGCCAATCCCGCCAGATTTAATGGGCCGCCGGGGCCTCGTGAGGCGACCATTGCCACAAGAGGATAGGAAAGCGCCTGTGAGGCTGCCTGGACTGCCAGAGGTATGAAAAATCGAGTGAGTTGCCGGCTATTACGAGAGATCTCAGATTGCATTATCGTGGTTAAGCTTTCCGGACTGCAGCTTCAATAGCTTGCGAGGTTTAAGTGGTTGTCTCTCAGGTCTGATCCCTCTGCGAGGCAGTTTTTCTAATCGTCAAACTCACCGATCAGTTTTACTTCTCTTTCCAGTCGAACGCCAAAACGGTCATATACCTTATCTTCGATCCGGCGAATCAGTCTGAAGATATCCGCTGCGCTGGCGTTATCGATGTTTAAAATAAATCCGGCGTGTTTATCACTGATCATGGCTCCACCGACGCGTTCGCCCTTTAAGCCGGCTTCCTCGATCAACGCCCCTGCATAATAGCCCGGCGGGCGTTTAAAAACGCTGCCGCATGAAGGATACTTCAGTGGTTGTTTTTTTGCACGCAGCGCAAGGATATCCTCCATCCGATTTTTGAGCAGGCCGGCATCTGCTTTTTTCAGGCGAAAATGACCGGCGGTAATGACAATATTTTCCAGATCCGGAACGCGACGATAATTGAAATGAATTTCTTTTCGTTCGGCTTCAAAAGGCGTACCGTCCAGCCGAAAGCCATTTACCTTAATCGTTGTCTGCTCGATTTCCTGGCCGAATGCTCCCGCATTCATGCGCAGGGCTCCACCAACCCCACCTGGAATTCCGGCCATGAGTTCCATACCCCCCAGACCCCGGTCGACTGCATCCCGAATCAAGCCAAGTAGCGGGGTGCCGGCCAGCGCTGTCGCTTGCGTGCCATCGAAGCTGCATCCGCTAATATTGGTGCCCAGATACAGCGTCACCCACGGCCAGCCTTTGTCTGAAACCAGCAAATTCGAGCCAAGTCCGAGAATGAATAGCGGGATGTTAGCTGCATGCACGATGGTGAGCACCTCCCCGATGCCGGTCTCGGTTCTGGGGGCAGCCCAGACCGCTGTCGGACCACCAATTTTGTAGGAGGTGTAAGGGGCGATCATTTCATCGGTTTTGACGTCAACTTCTGCAATCCGGGCCAATCGGTCTGCAATCCCGGCCGCATCAAAATTTAACGTATTTCCCACATTACTCTCCTTCCACCCATGAAAGCACCAGATCAATTTGGGGGACGGTTTCAGGCGATGATCGGTCACGCGTTGCTGAATTCTGCAACATATTTGTATCATTGGTTAAACTAAAATTCCGATTGTCTCTGTTAAAGCACAAAACTCGGTGGAAAGCAATTTTAGGATCTGTCGGCGGATGAACTTGATTTAGTGGCCTGGGGTCTTAGGTTTTGATCAAAGGTCGATGAACAGATGGATTTTGAATTGGATGAAGCCGAAACGCTTTACCCAGATGGGCAGCTCGATGAGTCGGCCCAGGGATGGGAATTAATAACACTCATAATAAGACTTCAGATTTCATGTCAACTATCGTTAAATAATGATAAAGGTATGAAATGATAGAAAAATATTCCACTGGCCGTTATATGACCGTAAATGGAGAAATATACCATCAGGATTTAAAAATCATACGCGGTGAGGTGAAGGGCAACTGGTGGCGAGGAGAGGGGCATTGTCTGGATGCCAACGATATTCAAGACATCCTGTCTGCCCGGCCGGAAGTTTTTGTCATCGGCACCGGATATGCCGGCAATATGCATGTGCCGGATTCTGTTCGACAAACAATCGAAGGCCATCAAATTAAAGTTATCGCAGCGACAACTGCCGACGCTACCAAGACCTTTAACCGGCTGTTGGCCGAGGGTAGGGATGTGGCCGGGGCATTCCATCTAACGTGCTAAAACCTATCTGAAAAAAACAATGCCGAGGACGAGGAGGAGCTCAAGGACGAGGACGAGGGCAGGCAATATCTGTCCACCTCTTAATCGGGCTTGTCGTCGTCCTCGTTCTCGTTGACGAACGCCAAAATATTCCAAAATCCGGCAGACCGCCGCTTATTCGCCGAACCGCGCCTTTTGAGCACCTTAATATTTTAAGATCTGATGCGAAATCCCGCTTTGAGCGGGAGCCCTCAAACAAAATGTGAAGTTTTATTCAAAAATTTTATTAAAAATTCAACACAACCTTTCCTTTTTATTTTCCTACGGCATTGGCTTCAGGTGTCAGCTTGATCAATTCTGACACCCGCTGGCGCCGTCGTAGCCGCTATGGTGCGGCGAAGGCCCGAAACCGTGACACCTTTTTATGAGTGAAGCATAACCCCCAATTTGTAAGAATATAAGTGCTTTTACGACCAACTTTGGGTAGAGATCATTCCGTTTGAAACCTTGGCAGTTGTCCGGGAGATGCAATATGTTCAAAAAACTTCTAATTTTGAAGACAATTTTACTTG
>JASFTL010000184.1:0-7509 GCA_050053555.1 Desulfobacterales bacterium | reverse complement strand
GGTGACCTGGATCAACATCGATGGTCTGCATGAGGTTGAGTTGATTGAAAAAGTCGGAACCCATTTCGGCGTCCATTCGCTGACGCTGGAGGATATCGTCAATACCGGCCAACGCCCGAAGGTAGATGACTTCGAAGATTACATTTATCTGGTTTTTAAAATGCTGAAGTTTGATGATCCAAGCGGCCATATCGTCTCCGAGCAGGTGAGCCTGATCCTGGGGCCGCATTATCTGATATCATTTCAGGAAGCCGAAGGAGATGTCTTTAATTTGGTGCGCGAGCGTATCCGCAAAGGAAGAGTGCGTATTCGCAAATCCGGACCCGATTACCTGGCCTATGCCCTCATCGATGCCGTGGTTGACCTCTATTTTTTAATTCTTGAAAAAATCGGTGAAAAAATAGAACAGTTCGAAGACCGGGTTCACTCGGAACCGACGCCGGAAATTTTACAAAAAATCCATGAATTGAAAAGAGAAATTATCTATTTTCGCAAGCAGGTATGGCCGATTCGGGAGGTTCTAAACGTCTGGCACAAGACCGAATCCCCTCTGGTGGACGATGCCAATAATGTATTCATCAACGATGTTTACGATCACACCATCCAGGTCATCGATACGATTGAATCCTTTCGGGATATTATTGCGGGGATGATGGATTTATACCTGTCCACCGTCAGCAACAGGATGAATGAAGTCATGAAAGTATTGACGATCATGGCCACCATATTCATCCCCCTGACGTTTGTGGCCGGCATCTACGGCATGAATTTCAAGTTTATGCCAGAGCTGGAGTGGAAATGGTCTTACCCCCTGCTATGGATTTTGCTGATTGTGATTTTTTTGAGTATGTTGTTTTATTTTAAACGAAAAAAGTGGTTATAAACGCAAAGATAAAAGGGTTAAAACAGCTTGTTCAATTAAATAAACCGTCGGACATCAGTTTTTAGCTAGGAATCCGGCATCAGAATAAGGAGGGCCGCCATGAGCACCTGGCAGCAGTTTTTGCAGCAGCTGGGCTTGATCGGTCAGTCCGCAGATGCGGGCCAACCCGGACGGCTGATCGCATCTTTAGCCATTTTTATCTTGGGGCTGATTGTGCTGGAAATCTTTTTTCGCTTGGCCAAACGACGTGTTCAGGTGTCAATGGAGAAAAAGGGACAGGACCCCCGACAATGGCGGATTAAGGGCTTCATGCCGCCGCTGAGGCTTGCTGCCGCAGCGCTGCTTTTGCGAATGATCGAACCGTTGCTATCCGCCTCGCCCCAGTTCATCAAAATTGTGCATGGTCTTGAAGTGTTGCTTGTTGCCCTGGCGGCGATCGCGTGGCTTGACCAGCTTCGTCTTGCACTGCCCGAAAATCTTCAGGAACAATTTCCCGAAAACGCCCTGGCCAAGTTGAAAAACTTTTTGAGGATTTCAGTATTGGTCACAGCGATTGTTATTTTTCTTTACAGCTTAAAAGACTTTTTGCCCGGGCAATTTTTTCAGTACCCTTTCTGGCGGTATTTGTTGGTTTTGGCGATCATCGTTATGCTGTTTGTGGCCCTGCGTCAGATCAGCACTTTCCTGACTCAAATAGCATTGGTGCTCAGATCCTCGGAAGAAAACGTCCGGCTGCGAATGGTATTGGAGGCAGCGATTTGGCCGATTCGACTTTTGCTGGCTGTATTGGCGCTTACAGCTGTTCGCGAATTACTGCCCTTGTTGCCTTTTTGGGGCCGGGTTTTTGAAAGTTCCATCAGCGTCCTGAGCACGCTGGCACTGGTCATCTTCCTGTATCGACTGATTGAATTGCTGGTGTATGAACTCGCCAATTTTGCCCAGCGCGAGGACAATCTTTTGGATCAGTCCTTCGTGCAGATGATGCGACTGATTGCCCGCATCATTGTCATTGTTTTCGGTGCCATTTATCTGATTCGAACCATTTCGGGTAAACCGTTGAGCGCTCTTCTGGCGGGTTTGGGCATCGGCGGCCTGGCAGTGGCGTTGGCCGCCCAGGACACTTTGAAAAATTTTTTCGGAAGTATTATGATCATGCTGGATAAGCCCTTTACCGTGGGGCAGCGGGTGGTCGTCGGCGGCCATGATGGCACGGTGGAAGAAATCGGGTTTCGTTCTACGCGGGTTCGTACCTTAACCGGTCATCTGGTCAGCATTCCCAATGAAAAGATAGCCGTCGACAGCGTTGAAAACATCGGTCGCCGCCCGTCCATTCGCAGACTGACCAACATCACGATCACATATGACACGCCTTTAGACAAGGTTCAAAGGGCAGTTGAGATCATCCGAGAGATCCTCGACAATCATGAAGGCATGGATCCGGAATTTCCGCCGCGGGTTTATTTTAACGAATTTAATGCCGATTCGTTGAACATTCTGATGGTATACTGGTATTTTC
The DNA here is from genome assembly GCA_050053555.1 of Desulfobacterales bacterium. Classification (GTDB taxonomy): domain Bacteria; phylum Desulfobacterota; class Desulfobacteria; order Desulfobacterales; family JAHEIW01; genus JAHEIW01. Next base: position 5,110 of record JASFTL010000184.1, on the reverse strand, counting down.
CGCCCGATTATTGGGCCTATCTAGATTTCACCCAGCGCGTAAATACAGAGATTATGCGGCGATTCGAAGAAGAGGGCATCGAATTTGCCTTCCCGACGACGACCACGTACCTGGCGCAAGATAACCGCAGGCCGCTGCACATCGATGTCACGAGTGAAACGTCCGCCCCGCAAAAACGAAAAAAGGGGCTTTAGAAGCCTAAAATACTAACTCAACCCGCGGTTTGGCGTCAGGATTTTTGTCGATTTCCGGTTTGCAGATAAAGATTCGCTCATCCTTGATATGATGCTGGTTAACCAGAATCGTTTCGATATGGTCGGCGCGTTGTTCAGCCAGCACCAGCATCGCCTCATCGCTTAATGGAATGCGGGCTTTTTGGGGAGCGTCGGTCTGCCTGCCGGGTGCTGATTCCCTTTGCAAAGTTTCGGACCCGGCTGCTGCTGGTGCAGTCTTTGCCGCGTCGCGCTGCCCCATTCGATCGCTTTGCGTTGCCCACCCGCACAATCTGAGGCGCAAATCTTTTTTTTCCCTCATGATAGCCGCCACTTTTTCGACATATTCGGGGACCATCATATCAGGCTCGGAAGCGCCGGGCTGGAATTCAATCGGGTTGAGACGGATGCCGGGCAGAACTTTTTTCCCAACTTTGAGGCCAATTTCCATGATACCGATGGCCGTACCGTATGGCCCCAGCATATACTTCAGATAAGACAAAGTGGCCATCCTCAGGCCCTTGACAACGGCCTGGTTGATGGCATCGGAAAAGCTGAACTTCGGATCGGCCACATCACCGGAAATCGGTACCTTGAGGCGAACGTCTCCGTTTTTATCGCGCAGAACTTTCAGCGCACTCTGCAGCGGGATGGGGCTGCCTTCCATGTTCTCCAATTTTTCCGGGTTGACGGCTTCAACTTCGGGTTTATGGAATTTCAGATCGCCTTCGCCCTCTATTTGTCCGACAACAATTTTGAGCTCGATGTCCGCATCTATCTCTCCGCTGATCAGATTGTACCCCAGCGTTTTGACGGCATAAGGCGATAGCGGCGGCATCTCAAGGGCTTTGATTTTGCCGTTGAGGTCCATGCTGATGCGTTCGCCGAAAGGCCGAACCTTGCCCTGCAGTTCCATGCGAGTGTATTTTCGGGACGATGCTTCCACGCTAAACAGACTGGGTTGTTCGGGATTTAAGCTGTTGACACCCGTCAGACGGGCCTCTTTCAGACGCACCTCGGAGCGAAAGGCCGGGCTGACGGTTTCATCTTCAACATGCAGCGCACTATCTCCGACAATTTGCAGGCTGCCGATACGGATTCCAAATTTACCATCAGCTTTTGTTTCAGACAGTCCGTTCCTATTTGTTCCGCGTTTCTGGGATGGCATTTTGTGAGGCGCCGTGCCGGAGAGGGCTGGCGAAGCTTTGAGCGCATTCATATGCATCCAGCTCCCGTCGCTTTTGCGGTGCAACCATCCCTTCGCATTTGTAATGCGGGCCGAGTCGATTGAAAGCTTTTTTAGCTGATCGAGTCTGATGGTGTCAATCAGCACTTCGGCGGCGCTAAACAATGACGTCTTTTTCGGCGGGCCCACTTCACCGACAAGGTCAAGGCCGGTGATTTTTACTGCAGCGACGCCGAATTGAGTGTCTGCGTCTCCTGTGATCGATGTTAAATTGATCGTTTTTGACTTCAGTAACCTTAATTTTTTTTGCGTGTCGGTGATGGCCAGAATGGTTGCGCTGAAATCACCCTCAGCCGCAAGGCCGGCTCTAAAATCTTTCAGGCCGCAGTTGAATTGACCCTGCCACGAGAGATTTTCATTCGTTAGATTCAGATTTTCGCGCAAGAGGCTAAGCTTCTGACGTTTGGATTCGAGTTTTCCTTTGGTCGTCAGGCGGTGGTTTTCACTATTTTCGGGTAGTAAGAATTTAAGGATTCCGTTCCATGAGAGGTTTTCTTCAGCCAGATTCAAATCAGCTGTGACCATATTGAACACGAGAAGCTTTAGCTCACCATCGACTGTGAAATCGACTGCTTTCGGCTTTGCGGTCAGAACAAATTTGCCGTTCCAGTTCAGCCCGCTGTGCCGGAATCCTAATTTTTCCACCGGCGGATTTAGCGAGCCGTCTTCGCCTTTCAATTCACCCGCGGCCCTGATGATAAGTTCATCGGAAGCCTTCGGCATTTTAACCAGCCATGTCCCATTCCACACGATCTCATCATCAGCAAGGTCGACATCTCCAAAACGCATACGGGCCTCTTTTAAGACCAGACGCCCCGTTAGGTCAAAGCTGAATCCTTTCTCAGAACCGTATTGGCTTTGAATGCGGACATCGGCATCCAGCCGGCCCTGTAAGTCGGCCGCGTCGTCTGCGACGAGCAAGGCAAAGGGGGAGAGTGTCAATCCCTGTACCTTTAGCGTGCCGTCAACCGCTGTATCTTCGCCAAGCAGCGAAAGATCCCCCTGAAATTTCAGCAGGCCGCCGTTTAGGCGGCCCTTGAGTTCGAGGCGGGTCTTTTGTTCGGGCCGCCAGGTTCTCAGGCGTGTCAGCCGGGCTTGCTCAACGCTTAATTCGGATGTGAGCTGCGCGCTGCGAAATTTCACGCTGCTGTTTTGCACCTGAAGTTCAATAAGTCCAAAGCCCCAGGATGAGGCAGTTGATTTATCCTCTGATGGTGTGGCTGAAAGGCCTCCAATTCGCCAGTGCCCATCCGGCAATTCTTCAATAGCGATAAAGGAGTTGCTTAGATCAATCTTTTCGATCAGAAATCGTTTTTTGAAAAAGGAAGACCATGCAAAGGTGAAACCGGCCTCGGAAACGTTGAGAACATTTTCTTTGCCCACTTTAATGTTCAGGTTTTTGAGGACCAGGCGACGGGTGAAAGGATTAAAGTCAACATCTTCCATATCCATCTGATCCGCGCCGTGGGAGAGAAAATAGCGTTCGATTCCATAATCCAGACCCAACGGCATTGCGATAAGCAGCAAGGTCCCCAGCAGAGCCAGGCCAAAGAGTATCCACAAAATACGTTTTCTAAGCATAATTATAAGTATGTTATCTGTCTTTTTGCTGCGCTTTTTCATGGCTGACTTGTAAAGTTTTGTGATTTTAATTCCCAGGGTTTGAATCGACTTTTTTGATAGAATTGCAGGATGGCCTCAACCAGCCCGGGTATCGTGAAGGATTCTGCGCTGATGTGAACATCGAAATCCAGTTGTTTTGCCGTATCGGTGGTAATCGGACCGATGCTGGCGATGATTACCCCCTGCATGAGCTTTTTAAAGCGGTCTGCCGGAAGGAGGGCCTTGAAATTTTTTACGGTCGATGAACTGGTGAACGTGACTAAATCCACTTGTTTTTCTTGGAGCTGGGTGATGAGATCGTCTGCATTTTCAGCGACAATTGCGGTGTCATAGGCGGGGATTTCATCTACCTCGGCCCCCATCTTTTTCAGCTCCACCGGCAGAATCGGTCGGGCTTGTTTGGCGCGCGGCAGCAAGATTTTTTTCTTCTTCAAATCTTTGTCCTTAAATACTTCCACAACTGATTCCGCCCGATAGGTTTCAGGAACCATATCACTGTTCAGCCCGAATTTACGCAGTTGCTCGGCGGTTGCCGGACCGATAGCTGCCGTTTGCATCCGGCCCAACGCGCGGACATCCTTGCCGGCCGCAAACAGTTGTTCAAAGAAGTGAATGACACCGTTGACGCTTGTAAATACAATCCAATCATATGCCGGCAAGTTCTTGATCGCCTGTTGCAGCGGCTCGGGATCTTGGGGCGCAATGATTTTGATGGTCGGATACTCGAGACATTCGGCTCCCAGATCGGAAAGCCGTCTCACCAGATCGCTGGCCTGCTGCCTTGCACGGGTGACCACAATTCGCTTGCCCAACAGCGGCCGTGACTCAAACCATTTCAACGTTGGTCGCAAATTGACGACATCGCCAACCACAATGAGGGCCGGTGCCTTCAAACCGGCTGAGCGGACCTTTTCGACAATTGTCTCCAATGTGCCGGATACCGTTACCTGGCTGGGTGTCGTGCCCCATCGAACCAGGGCGACCGGCGTGTCCGCTGCTTTACCGTGGGCGATCAGCTGGCGGGCAATTTGGGGCAGATTTTTGACGCCCATAAAAAAAACCAGTGTTCCGATACCGGTCGCCAGAGCGGCCCAGTTAATCCGGGTTTGTTCTTTTGTGGGGTCTTCGTGGCCGGTGATAAAGGCCAGAGTGGAGGTTAACTTTCGATGGGTCAACGGAATACCGGCATAAGCCGGCGCCGCAATTGCTGAAGTGACACCGGGTACGATTTCAAAAGACAGACCTGCCTTGAAGAGCTCTTCTGCTTCCTCGCCACCGCGGCCAAAGATAAACGGGTCGCCACCTTTTAGACGGGTAACCGTAGCCCCGGTTTTAGCTTTCTCCACAATCAGGGCATTGATCTGATCCTGGGTTAGCGTATGGTCCCCGCCCTTCTTGCCAACATAGATGAGTTCGGCTGACTTGCGAGCATATCTTAGCAGGGCAGGGGAGGCCAGGTAATCATAAATGATGACATCCGCTTTTTGGATGCATTCTTTGCCCTTCACCGTAATTAGACCCGGATCTCCCGGTCCGGCGCCAACCAAATAAACTTTAGCTTTCATAACCTTCGGGTGCTATGGATTTGAGTTTTTCTAAAATTTCTGCTGCCCCTCTGGCAAGGAGTTCTTCCGCCAGATCGATGCCGATGGCTTCAGACGAATCCAGCGGACCGTTTTTTTCACCTTTGACTATTTGGGTGCCATCAACCTCAGCGACGAGTCCGGTCAGGATGAATCGTTTATTGTTGATTTTACCATGTCCGGCGATGGGAACCTGGCATCCCCCCTGCAGCTGGTTAAGGAAAGCACGCTCGCCTCCGACAACGGTCCGGGTAGGTTCATGATTCATCGATTTTACCAGGGGGCCTACTTTGCCGTCATCAGCTCGAATTTCAATACACAAAGCCCCCTGGCCGATAGCAGGCAACATGATGTCGGGGTCCAAATACTCGGTAATTTTGTGCTCAAGATCGAGCCGTTTTACACCTGCGGCTGCTATAACAATCGCATCTATATTTTCGGTTTCC
>JASFTL010000183.1:0-7521 GCA_050053555.1 Desulfobacterales bacterium | reverse complement strand
GGTCCGCCAAAAGGGTAGCTACCGTCTCCTTAAAGTCAATTTTCCACTGAGGCGTGTCGGCCTCCGCAAGCCACTTTTGTCTGGCGTAAAGACCCGCAGGTGTTTTGCTGAACCGAAATACCTGATATGGATCGTATCGTAGTTTCATAAAAGCAATGATCTTTCTAATTAGTGCGCATTTGAAATCAATTTAAACATGGATTACACGAAGAATAAATAAATTCAATATAAATGAATTGTCTTAAAATGCCTTTTATGAAATACAATCTTGTAAAGTATTTGATTCATTTTACCCGCTAAAAATTGAGCTAAATCAGATTATCCGTCATTTATTGAGCAATAGGTTAAATTTTCCAAGGACTTTGAGGACCTGTTATGAAGAAAAAAATGCGTGTGATGACAGAAAAACCCCTCAATGCCGAAACACCCATCGAATCACTTCGCACCTGGACCACCGACAATGAGGTTTTCTTCAAGCGCAATCAGGGCCAGATTATGCAGCGTCCAGTCCAAATTTCTGATTGGAAGCTTACCATTGAAGGCTTGGTGAAACGCGATCTGCAATTGTCCTTTGAGGATATCTGGAGCATGCCCAAAGTGGAGCTGGCAAATACTCTGGAATGCTCTGGTAACAGCCGCTCTTTGCTTAAAAAGAAAGCTTCCGGTAATCCCTGGACCATCGGTGGTGTGGGAAACGCAATTTGGGGCGGCATCTGGCTAAAAGACTTATTGAAAATTGCGAAGGTAAAAGAAAATGCAAAACACGTTAGCTTTGAGGGAATGGATAAGCCTCTGGGATCGGCTGGGATTAAATTTATCCGCAGTATTCCGCTAGAAAAAGCAATATCTTCAACGATCCTCGCTTACGAAATGAATGGTGAACCATTGCCGTTAAAACATGGATACCCGCTGAGGTCTTTGGCTTTGGGCTGGACAGGCGCAAATTGTGTGAAATGGCTTAACAAAATTACAGTGCTTGATCAGCCTTACGAAGGATTTTTTATGGATAAAGTATACCGTACATTTCAAAAAGGCCAAGATCCAAAATCCGGTGAGGTCGTTAAAGACATCATGGTTAAATCAATTATTACCGGGCCGCTTGATGGTGTAACTTTATCGACCGGTATAGTAGCGATTCGAGGTGCAGCCTATGCAGGAGAAGCCGGTGTTAAGAAGGTGGAGATCTCTGTTGATAACGGTCAAACGTGGACTGCAGCTGGCTTAATCGGTCCTAAAGAAGCCTATGCATGGCGGCACTGGGAGTTCTTGTGGCAAGCCACGAAAAAGGGTGATTACTCAATTATGTCTCGCGCTATTGATACGGAAGGTCGCGGACAACCTGAAAATGCCCGTTGGAATGTATTGGGCTATGGAAATAACGGCATCTGGGAACACGCTATTAAAGTCAAGATTGTTTGAAATAATTTGCTAACCGTTTTTAATCAATTTAAGCGCCAGTAAAAGGAGGGTTACAACAAAGGGTTAATCATCCAATAGAAATGATCTCAGGGGAGGGGCAAAAACCCCTACCCCTGGTTGACTTTTAACCTCCAACTTCGCCTGGAGCCAGATCGCGCCAAGCACGGTTCACACTGCTCCCGATTGTACCAAAAAGATCATCGAGCTCATTTTTCATCGGTGACCAGTCAGATGGACACTCTGTTTCAAGCTTCTCCACACGCATTTGCGCATTAACAACCTCTTGCTCCAACTGCCCAATGAGCGGCAGAATTTTTTCTTTCTGCTCGGTTCCATAGCTATCAGCGACCTTCTTCATTGCTTCGAGTTTCTCTTTCCATCCCGTCACTTCAGCCAACATTGCCTTACAGTAATCCTGTACCTGCATGTCCAATCCTTTCTGATTAAGATGATTCCTGCCACGCTAAGCATGTGGTTTGAACAACGCGCTTAGCACCATATCCAGCTTGTGCTTCATATTCAGAACATCCCAATATATGTATTTTACGAATTAATTCTGTCCAACATGTGTTAGTATATATTAAGAGCTCCCTTTGATCAGTCAAGTCGGGGTGAAAAAGTGATCGAAATGGATGAATGTTATTTAAGATGACTTAATCTAATCTCACAAAAAATGCGACTCCCGAAAGTGTAAATTCCGTGCATCCATCGCCAATTTCTAATTTTGATAGATTCCATATACAAATCTGAAATAAAGATCGATCTAATAGAGGCGGTGGCATTAAAAGCGGGCCAAACCGATAGACCGGTTCATGGCCTGTCGCTCTCCGACCAGAATTGTCCTCCGGGGGACCTGAGATGTCGTTTTCAGGCTCAAGCAGGCAGGGGATCTTATATCAAAGATGAGGCGTCGAAATACCCTTAAGTGCGACTCAAAAAAGTGATTAGCTAAGAAATGTCCCCCACATTTTTTACCGCAGTTTTTAAATATTCAAACAGCAACATCCCCACCATCGCAAGACACTCCATGTCTAAATATTTCTCAGCCCGTCTTTCAAAGAGAACTGCGCACTGGGCTGGAAACTCATCATCAGCATCATTGAAAAGCATTAAGACTGGAATTTTGGGCAATGCATCAAACTGCATGCACAGCTCATAGGAGAAAGTTGCGGCCGGCGGATAGCCGCCAATTTTGCGGCAGGCCGTTTCAAGCAAGTTGACACACCCTGAAAAATATTTTGCGATCGGCGCTTCGGTATAATTGACAAATGACCCGGCAAAGGGCGCTGCATCCCTAAAATCCTTAAAAGACACCCAGTCATTTTCAGCCGGATGGTCACTCGGACACAGCAGCAAATATTTAAAAAGAATCACACATACTGAAAAATTAGACCTGTTACCGGAAGGGTCGCTGATACTGTCAGCCGAGATCCGGTGCGGCTTTCCAAAAAACGGCACAATTAATTCGCCACCGGTCGTTTCAGCCCCAAGTCGATCAGCAATCTTTTTAAAATCCAGCCTGGCAATCTGGGACAGATAATTCGTGTAGGTTTCTTCAAACACGGATGATTTTTCTGTCATTTTTTAAAAGCCAATCACGAAAACACGAAAAAATTGGAATGCCTGTAATTAATTCCGCGAAGCGGATTGAATTTCGGCACTTTCGTCTGGAAAGTGCCGAAACAAAACAATCCATTTAATCCTGTAAATCCTGTCTAAAAATTATCTAAGAATGGCAAAAGCCCGCACCGGAAAGGACCCCATGCCCTTCACCGGAGCCGGAACCGCAAAAAATCGAAAGCCTTTTTCCGGCAACGCATCCAGATGACACAAGTGTTCAACAATGGGTATATCGGCCTTTAATAAAATCGAATGCGCCGGCCGAGAGCGATCGGCGGTGTCATCGATATTGAGCGAGTCGATCCCCACCAGGGCAACACCTGAAGATTTTAGATGTTCGGCTGCATCTCGTGTAAGGAAGGGGTGGTTTTCAAAATACGCATCGGTTTTCCAGTGCCGGTCCCAGCCGGTATGGATAAGTACAGCTTTGGCCTTGATGTTGTCGCTATCGAAAACATCCTTATCAATCGCTTGCATCTCTTGATCTGGGCGAAAAACGATGCCGTCCAGGTCTGCAATCGACGCCATTTTAAGTCCACATAAATCGATTCCCTCTTCATAACGGTGAAAGGGTGCATCAATATAGGTGCCGGTATTGGCGACCATTTCGATTTTTCCAATCTGAAACGTCGTACCTGTCGAATAATGGGACTCAGAATCTTTCCGGCTCATATAGTCACTGATGGCGGGTCCCGGCAGACCGGTGTAGGTAATCATGCCGTCCTCGATCACATGGCTAAGGTCAATATATTTAGGCATATTTCAGATCCTTTACTAAATATGGTAATTTATTTGTTGCTCCCTCAAGTTAATAGGATGTCACATAAAATCCGCCGGTCACACTTCAATCGCACCGCCGGTTTTTTGCAGATGCTCGCGAAAGGTATAAGCCGGATTTTTACTGCGTTTTTTCAAGTACTCATCGAATTTAAATTGCTGAGAAAGGGTTTTCCCATTTTTGACGTTTTCAGCCTGGCGCTGCTCGGTTTCTGCAATTGTGCCGGCCAAAGAAATAATGTCCTCAACATCCTGCAAAAGCGCAAAAACAACTCCGTCGTCGTCTCCAAAAACCACATCATCGCCGGTTAGTTTAAAATCGCCGAACCTTGCGGTGGTGAGGGCATCTGAACCTCTTGGATATGCTCGTTTAGGTCCTGCCGGAAATGAACCATAACTAAATACAGGAAAATCGATCTGGATGAGCTGCGGTGTATCACGGTGAAAACCCCAAACCGCGATACCCCCGAGGCCCATGGCCTGAGCCTCAAGCGCCGTAAGATCCCCGATGCAGCCTTCATGCCTTCTGGCAGCATTATCGATGGTGAGAATATCGCCTGCCTCTCCATTTGCCATAGCTTCCAGAAAAATATCGACACTTCCAGAGTGTCTCACCGGCAATACACGCCCTGCTATTTTCCATCCCGGAACCAAAGGCTTGATACCAATGGGCGCAACCCGCATAAAAACGCCTAAGCGCATACATGCATCGGTGACCAAGGGTGTTGAAAGTTCGGAAAAAGCTGATTGTAGAGTTTTGTTTTCCATAAAATCCTCCATTTTAGCGCATGCCATTTTACCGCTTTTACAAATTGCTTGTGTCATCAAACAGAAAATTGTTTTTGAACCGGAAATTTTTTACACAAAACTTGAACGTCACTGCTTATCTGTTTCAAGGCCCTCGAATCCTCACGATTTAATATCGCCCTGTCCATCATACGGACAATCTGTTCTACCTCGGCCTCCTGCATGCCTCTGCATGTAATCGCCGGACTGCCAATCCGGATACCGCTGGTTACATCGGGCTTTTCCGGATCACCGGGAATGACGTTACGGTTGATCATAATTCCAACCGACTCCAGCGTTTTTTCCGCAAGCGCCCCGGTCAATCCTTTGGGTCGTAAATCGATCAATACCAGATGATTGTCCGTCCCGCCGGAAACGGTTCGATAACCCAGGCGTTCAAACGCGCTGGCAAAGCAAGCTGCATTATTTAATGTTTTCTTTTGAAGTACAACAAAATCATCTGTCATCGCCAGATGAAAGCAAACCGCTTTGGCGGCAATAAAATTAAGCGCAGGTGTTCCCTGCCCGCCGGGGAATATGGCTCTGTCAATCTTGCCGGCATGCGTCTGCTTGCACAAAATAACCCCGCCGCGGCCGCCGCGTAAAGTTTTGTAGGTCGTAAATGTCACAAAATCGGCATGCGCAACCGGACTGGGAATGACCTTTGAGGCAACCAGCCCGGCAATGTGTGCCATGTCGACCAGCAGAAAAGCGGAAACCGATTGGGCGATTTCAGCCAGTTTGACGTAATCGATCAACCGGGGGTAGGCGCTGGCGCCGGCGACGATCATGCGAGGCTTGAATTGACTGGCAAGATTTGCGACCTCGTCGTAATCAATGCGTTCGGTTATCGGATTGAGGCCGTAATGCTGAAAGTCAAAGCAGCGGCTGGTCGTCGATGCACGATCACCGTGGGACAGATGCCCGCCATGGGATAATTTCATGGACAGGATCCGATCACCGACGTCAAGCACGGAAAAATAGACCGCCAGATTGGCTGCAACACCGCTGTGAGGCTGCACATTGGCATGCTCGGCATCAAACAGACGTTTGGCTCGTGAGACGGCAAGTTCTTCCAATTCATCGGCATATCGACAACCGGCATGGAAGCGGTTTCCTGGAAAACCTTCAGCGGCTTTAAGATTAAAGATCGAGCCCTGAGCTTCCAGAATAGAAGAAGGTGCATGATTTTCAGCCGCAATCAGATCCAGCGTGTTTTCAACTCTGGATTCTTCATCCCGGATAATACGGGCGACCTCCGGATCATCTTCCATCAAATATGGCATAAGCCTGTCTCATCTATTATTTTTAACCGAAGGGCATGCAATTTTTCCATGGCCAGCTCGGCCATGGAAAACTTTATATCTGCTTGCCCGGTTAAATAGTCGGTGATCAGAAATTAAGAAACAAAATCTCATGAATCAGTAAATTACTCAAATCACAAGGAGGTTCTCAAATAAGCACCAACTAAGATTTGAGCTATTCTTTCTCAAATCTTATTTAACCGGGCGAGGTCAGCGTGGGTCTGCGGTTAATTTAAAACAGTCTTTATCTGTCAAAATAAATGCTTTTACCGGTGACCGAGAGCGGAATGCCCATTACAAATTCCCAATCGACAAGTTTCATCTCCCGGGCCACCACCCCGGCCCGGTACATGATGCGGTTATCCACATTGAGCATGCCGGCGGTTTTGGCGGCCGATCCCAACGCAATCCCCATATCCAGCAAACGGTAGGCGCAGGTCGGGCCGACGAATTCGCCTGTTTCTTTTACCTGCTTCTGAAAAGTCTTGCAATCCGCAAACCCGCAGGCACCGCAATCCAGACCCAATACATTGGATTTTTTCAACCCGATCAGCAACACGGCTCCAGATTGGGCGACATTTTTAGAATCACGATCAAAGTCCTTCTTTTTTGTCCGCTGCCCGAAGGCCAACATGGCATCTGCAAGCGCTTTCAACACATCACCCTTGAGCAATTTCGTTCGAACAAAATTTTCTCCCTTGCTTTTGGGTGCCGTGGTAGCCGAGATCGCCATCAGCTGTGCAACCATTTCGATTCCGTCCATAAATAAGCTCCTAAAAATGAGTTAGATACGCCGATTTTTTAATATTTCCGTTAGTTTTCTCTCAAGCTTTTTCCGAAACTCATACCCATCGATGAATAAATCAAAGACATCATGAAGTTTTTCCTCAACGATATCCATAAAGATATTGGGCTTTTTAATGTCCATTCCCGATAGGGGTATAATGACATCCTTAATTCTTTTCCGGGTTTCCATTTTTTTAAGTCTGTCCATTCGTATTAACAAATTCAACTCATATTCAAACATCTTTAGTATTTCCCGAATATCCTTTTTATTCAAGGAGGCCATATTAAATAATTGAGAACTCGATGCGTTATTACCTGATGCGATTATCCAGCAGGTTCAGGCCCGAACGGTTTAAGAAGGATAATCAGTTGCGGTAGCAGCGTCAGGGCGGCAATCAAGGCAATTAACATGGCCAACCCTGTCAGCAAACCGAAATATATGCTGGGAATAAAATTGGACAGGACCAGGATTAAAAATCCGCTAATAATCGTCAGCGATGTATAGTATATGGCGCGACCAATGCTGCCATGGCATCGATGAACGGTCTTGATATAACTATTTTCGAATTGGAACTCGTATCTGAATCGGTAGATATAGTGAATCGTATTATCGACTGCAATTCCAATACTGATTGCGGCAATGGTGATTGTCATCATATCCAGGGGGATGTTTAGCCAGCCCATGACGCCCAGTACAACACTAATCGCAATCAGATTCGGTGCAATGGCGATCAGCGCCATTTTCAAGGATCGAAAAAGGATTAGAAACATACCCAGCAGCGCCAGAACGACGACTCCCAGAGTGAGGATCTGTGATTCAAACAGGCTC
>JASFTL010000182.1:0-7579 GCA_050053555.1 Desulfobacterales bacterium | reverse complement strand
TTGACTTTATACCACAATGTAGCCATGATACATATTATAGGATTGGCTGAATCAGATGAAATTCACCCGAAAAAATCTTGCATTGTTCATGATAATAGGAATTATGATCTATGGTATTCCTATTATCGCAATGTGTTCCTCTCATTGTGCTACAGGCAGCCCTGACATCAATTCTCCTAAAGTAGCAGGTTGTTCAATTTCATCCCATTTCTTTGTCTCTATTGCTTTAAATCTATTCATACTTTTCGTATTGCCCATATCTATCTTTTTTGTAGTCATAACTAAATTATGCATACCATCCGGATTCTATCTTTCCCTCTTTCGACCACCCAAACCGCTTTATTAAAAAACAAATCAATTGGTACGCACAGTTAGTGGTTTTTTCTTCCAACTGACCTGTTTGTTCATGCGCTTCCCCCCTTTTGAACTGAATAAAAAGGTTTTCCTGAGAATCTTAGACGAACGAAAGTGGACAGATATATGGAAGCGCTATCCATATTGCCGCAAGGAGTAGAAAATGAAGCAGCATTGCATGTGGTTTACTGTTCTGGCGATTTCTTTGTTAATATTTGCATCCTGGAACACAGGCGTGGCCAAAGGGGATCCGATGACGGCTGTCGGCGCATTTAAATTTAATAAGGGCACCGTCGCCCCGGATTTTATTATGGAAAATCTGGCGGGAAATCGGGTAAAGCTTGAAGACTTCCGGGGCAAAGTTGTTTTGCTTGATTTTTGGGCAACCTGGTGAACGTGGTGTCGGAAGGAGATGCCTTCCCTGGTAAAATTGTATAATGAGTTTAAGGGTCAAAGTTTTGTGGTGTTAGCCATCGATATTCAGGAGCAGCGAGAAATTGTTAATAAATATGTCAAACAGGAAAAATTGCCTTTTCCGATCCTCATGGACTTTACCGGAGAGGTTGCCTTTAAGTATGGCGTCCGCGCTCATCCGGCACATTATCTGATAAATGGCAAGGGAGAAATGGTTGCTTCAATTTTGGGTGCCAGAGACTGGGCCAGCGACGAAACCCGTAACCTTATCCGTTTTCTTTTGGATCAGGATCAGCAGGGGTAAAACGTGAAAGCAAGGGATGCGCCGAATCAGAAAAACGAAACGTTTAGATATCTCCGGGATGACAGAAAAACGACCAGCTATCGGGCAGCTATCCTCGTCATCCTGGCCGTATCTGGTTTGCTGCTCTTATTTTCGCTGAAGCAAAATAATCCATATTTAACGTATTCACCCCTGAAGACCGGCCGCCCTGCTCCTGATTTCACGTTCCCCGGGCTCAATGGTAAAATGGTCAGTCTCTCCGATTACAGGGGGCATGTCGTTCTGGTCAATGTTTGGGCGACCTGGTGTCCCCCCTGTGTCGATGAGATGCCTTCTATGGAGAAGCTGTATCAAGAGCTTAAAGCTGAAAATTTCGAAATTCTGGCCGTTAGTATAGATGCCCCGGGGTCAAAGGCGGTGGCGCCCTTTATGAAAAAATACAATCTGAGCTTTCCGGCTTTAATGGATCCGGAGGGGTCCATTCAAGCCTTGTATCAGACCACCGGCGTTCCGGAGAGCTTTATCATCAATCAGGAGGGAATTCTGATCGAGAAAGTTATCGGCGCTAGAGACTGGGCGACGCCTGAGTTTATCGATTTCTTTCGCGACTTGCTTCAAAAGCCGCCGACGCAAGAAGGTATTTGATTTCTATTTTTTTGAAAATATTATGAGTGCCAGGGAAATTAGCATAAACAGGCTGTTGTCATTGCTGTTATTTTTAGCATTTATACCCCAACCCGCTCTGGCCTCAAATGCGGTATTGATAAGGGATTATCAAGTTCAGCTTTTTACAGAGCCGGAGACGTTGGTTGCCGGACAAGAGGCAAACCTCTTCTCGTTTCCAAGAAGGAATGGACATCGCGCAGGTGAGATATGCTGTCGATAAAAAGTTCTGGAGACCTTTGAGATAAAAATTTTGCACCGATTTAAGATTGATTTCAAAATGAAGGCGGCTTTATCAGCCGCCCAACATTTACAAACTGCTTATCTGCTAGTTAACCGCCGGCTTTTTCATACAGTTTTTGCTGCTTGCCCAACTCCAGACGAGTTTGTATTCCTGCCCCTTTTTGACTTCTAAACTGTCGACCCAGATTTCGTGGTTTTCCCGGTCTCCGCTGATGCGAACCGGCATCTTCGAATGCAATAGAAGGAAAGAGCGAAAACGTTTCCCAGATAGCAGGCCCGTTTGCCACCCATGTTCATTTTGGCGCCTGCAGGGCTTCATCGTGTATCTGCGTACGGCAGAGCATCAAAGACTTTGCTTTCTAGGAAAATCAGGAACGGAATGATGGCATACTTTTTGTAGTCATAGATTGCGGTTTAATATTAAACTTGATATCAATGAATTAGATCAGAAATCCTTGGAATCAATTTATTCTCAGACATACGTATCAAGTATTTATGAAATTTTTACATCTTAAAAAGCTTTATATACCCGCATTGTCGATTGTGGCGATTGTTTTTCTTTTGCTGGTTTTAATCAGCATATCGACCTATCGCAACCTGGATCGTGAAAAAACCAGGGCCCTGCATTTTCTTCACCGTCAGGGAGTCACGCTGCTGAAATCAATCGAGGCCAGCGCTCGCACTGGGATGAAATCATTAATGTGGCAGGAGGTGTCGCTGGGGAAGCTCTTGCAGGAAACCGCCAAAGATGAGGAAATTGGTTATGTATACCTTATTGATGGTCATGGCGTTATTGCGCATCATTCGGCTCCCTCAAAAGAGGGTGAGCGGGCAAACTGGGTACCTGATTTGGCAGACAGTGTTCAAATTGTAACCCGAATAAGGGATCTACCTGACGGTGTTCGCATATACGAATTCGCCAAATATTTTCAGCCCATGTATGAGCCGTCTATCATCCATTCAAAAAATAGCATCAAAAGCCCTGGGCAGTTGGAGGCGCCCCATTCCCACCGCGGCGATATTATTGTACTGGGTATGAAAATGACGGCATTTGAAGATGCCCGGCGTGCGGATATACAGCACGCCCTTATTATGGCAGGCATTATTTTAGTGCTTGGCTCCGGGGCCCTTTTTTTTATCTTTGTCATCCAAAACTACTACCTGGTAAACAGAACCCTCAAACAAACCCAGGATTACACCCGACAGGTCGTTGCCAGTATGGCAAATGGTCTTCTAAGTATAAATAATGAAGGAAGGATTACCTCATACAACCCCCTGTCCCGCGAGCTGCTTGGTCTGAAGGATAATGAGATACAGGGGATGGATCTCAAAAGGATATTTGACTTTAAGGAAGCCGGAATTTTTCAGACGCTGGATCAATGCGTATCCATACTGGATCGAGAAATCAACTATCGTAAAATTTCCGGTGAAGAGGTTCCGCTGGCATTGAGCATTACCCCCATATTGGCTGAAAACAACGTCTGTCAGGGAGCTGTTATTATTCTGCGCGACTTAAGAGAGATTAAACAACTGGAGGAAAAGGTTAGGCGTTCGGAGAAGCTGGCAGCCATCGGTGAGTTGGCAGCCGGAGTGGCTCATGAAATCAGAAACCCGTTGAGTTCGATTCGCGGGTTTGCGCAGTATTTACGACATGTCCTCAAAGACAAACCCAAAGAGAAAGAATATGCAGAAACCATGGTTTCGGAAGTGGATCGCATCAATACAGTGGTCACTGACTTGCTCACCTTCGCTCGTCCGCTGGAAGCCGATTTGGTTCCAACAGACGTGACCGATCTGGTGGAACGCACCGTTCGATTGGTGCAGGCAGATGCCCGATCCCGGTATGTCGTCATCCAGATAAATATATCCGATTTAAGCAAAATTCCGCTGGATGCCAATCAAATGACCCAGGCAATCCTAAATCTTTTGCTGAATGCGCTACAAGCCGTCAAATCCGGCGGGCATATCGAGGTGGGAGCGGAATTGGATCCGTCTGTTTCGCGCTTAAAAATATGGGTGGAAGACGACGGCGTTGGTATTTCACGGGATCAAAAAGAAAAACTCTTTGACCCTTTTTTCACGACCCGGGAAAAGGGGACCGGACTGGGGCTGGCAATCGTTCATAAAATTGTAGAAAATCATAATGGTGAAATAAATCTGCAAAGTCCACCCACCGGTAAGGACCAGGGCTGCCGGTTTACGATCGGCATTCCAATTAAAAGCCATGAGCCGCCGAATTGAGCAGGAACGAATTCAATTTTAATCCGATGTAATTGTTAATCCTGTTTAAATGGGAACCCGTCATGAAACCAAAAATTTTAGTCGTCGATGATGATGCCTCTCATCGTAAGATGATTGAAGCGGTGCTCTCCGATGAGGGTCACGAGATTAAGCAGGCTGATGACGGGCAGGTGGCTATCAATGCTGTCAGAAAGGAATTTTTCGATCTCATTCTCATGGATATCCGCATGAGTGAGGTGGGAGGTATCGAAGCACTCAAACAGATTAAGGAAATCAGTCCGGGAATTCCGATTGTCATCATGACGGCGTACGCCTCTGTGGACACGGCTGTAGAGGCTCTTAAATCAGGTGCTTACGATTATTTGACCAAGCCCATTGACATCGATGAACTCAAAATTCTGGTTCAAAAGACCCTACGATACCATCAGCTGGAAAAGGAAAATATCTACCTTAAAGAACGATTGAATGACCGTTTTAACTTCTCCAATATCATTGGTCACGGTCCGGTGATGAAAACGCTTTTTGAGACAATGGCGCTGGTGGCACCATCAGAGGCCACCGTTCTTATTTTCGGTGAAAGTGGAACCGGAAAGGAACTGATTGCCGACGCCATCCATCAAAACAGCCCCCGTAAAGACCGACCGTTTATAAAGGTCAATTGTGCGGCTTTACCCGAAACACTGTTGGAAAGTGAACTTTTCGGCCACGAGAAAGGATCGTTTACCGGTGCCGTTGCCCGCAAGCAAGGCCGATTTCAACTGGCGCACAAGTCATCCATCTTTTTGGATGAAGTGGCGGAAATGGCACCCACGACCCAGGCCAAAATTTTAAGGGTCTTGCAGGAACGCGAATTCGAGCCTTTAGGCAGCACTCAAGCAATTAAGGTTGACACGCGAGTGATCGCAGCCACGAATAAAAACCTGGAAAAAGAAATTAAGCAAGGACGCTTTCGGGAAGATCTTTATTATCGGCTCAACGTCGTAAGCCTTGAGGTTCCTCCAATACGAGAACGTCGGGAAGACATTTCTCTTCTGGCTGATTTCTTTCTCAAGCGATATGCGGAAAAAAACAAACGAATCCTCAAAGGATTCACGCCCCGGGCCATGGATTTGCTCATGCGCTATGACTGGCCGGGAAACGTACGCGAGCTTGAAAACGTCGTGGAAAGAGCCGTCATTATGGCCCGCGGTGAAATGGTCACGCCGGCCGAGTTTCCGGATATTCTGCAACAACTTGATCCGGACGTTAAAGCAACCTATGTGAATTTAAGTCCCGGACGGACGCTGAAAGATGTTGAAAAGGATATGATTATCAGAACATTGGAGGAAACCGAAGGCAATCGCACGCATGCCGCCAAGATACTGGGAATTAGCCGCAGAACGCTTCAATTGAAACTTAAGGAATATAGAATAAATCTATAAAACTACAAAACCGTCAGAAGCGGAAAATATATCACATTAAGCTTTATCTAATCGGTAAGCGACCGTCCCTTTCGGGTGTTTATACCACCCGGGGTCGTTGTCATATGTGCGCAGGTTATCGCGTACCTTGACGACCGTAAACATACCGCCCATTTCAATATTTCCGAAAGGACCCTTTCCCATCATCATCGGCAAGGTATTCATAGGGCCAGGCATGTGATCCACATGGTCGGCATGCTCGGCCATTCCGGTTTCTCCCATCGCTATATAACCTGGTATCATTTTTCGAATTCGCTCTTCTAATCCTTTTTGGGTTACGCCAAGCGTGTTGGGGATATTGTGCCCCATCGGATTCATGGTGTGATGCGACTTGTGGCAATGGAGGGCCCAGTCGCCGGGTGCATCGGCAACAAACTCTACATCGCGGGTTGAACCGACCGGCACCAGGACGGTCGTTTCCGGCCAGTGCCCGGCCCTGGGAATTTTGCCGCCATCGGTTGCCGTAATCCGGAAGGCATGTCCGTGGATATGAATGGGGTGTTCATCCATGCTGAGATTGGCGATCCGTAAACGCACACGATCACCGGTTTTGACCACCAGGTGATCGACGGCGGGAAATACTTTGCTGTTGAACGTAAAGATGTTGAAATCCAGCATCACGGCCGGGTCCGGCCGATAGGTGCCGGGATGAATGGCCCATGTGTGCAGCATGATTGAGAAATCCCGGTCAATTCGCGGATTTTCAGATTTTTTAGGATGGATGATGAAAAAGCCCATCATGCCTACGGCCAGCTGCAGCATTTCATCGGCGTGCGGATGGTACATGAATGTGCCGTGTTGACGCAGGATGAACTCATAAACATAGGTCTCACCCGGTTTGATATGAGGCTGGGTGAGGCCGCCGACACCATCCATGCCGTTGGGCAGAAAAATACCATGCCAGTGAATACTGGTATGTTCAGGCAATTTATTGGTCACTAAGATGCGCACCCGGTCACCTTCCACTGCTTCGATCGTTGGACCGGGGGTCTGACCATTATAACCCCAGCATTTGACTTTCATGTCCGGCGCAAACTCGCGTTCAACCGGTTCCGCGATCAAGTGAAACTCTTTGACGCCGTTTTTCATCTTATACGGCAATGTGCTACCATTGGGCGTCACCACCGGTGTGTAAGAACTGCTGCTTTGCATTTTTAAAGATGGCTTTGTATGCGTATGCGCCTCGTTTTTGGTAGAAGTTGCGTTGGCTTTTTTCAGCAATGTACCTCCAGCGAGGGAGCCCAATGCAGAAATGAGCATTTGACGTCTAGTGAGCATATGGTTTTACTCCTTTGTTGAACGATGTCCGTTTCTAAGTTAGTTCATTTTATCTGCGCACGAACATCTTGGTGTTTTTGGTAATTTTCGGCGGCCATATCGGATTGAATATGTTGTCTGCTCTGCACGTGGCTTGGCAGACGGCCGCCCAAAGATCTTTGCATATCCGCCCGGATAATCCAGTAATCCCTGACAGCCTCCAGATATTTTTGATATGCTTCAAACTCCTGCTGTTTGGCCATCAGTAAATCAAAAGCGCCGGTAAGCATATAATTATAGTTTTTAAGCGTCAGATCGACAATTTGTTCTCTGAGCGGCAAAACGCTGCTTCGGTAGTGCTTGATTAAATTGCGCTGCATGATCAGACGATTTCTCAAAGAACGGACTTCTGAACGAATTTCAATCGCCTGGGCCGTCAACCTGTTCTGGCTGCGGCGAAGCTGGGCCTCGAGCCGCGTGATATTTACCTGGCGCTGATTAAATATTGGCAATTCTATTGCCAGTGACGGCCCGGTGACCCAGGTTCGGTCCGTTTCACGTTCTCGGCTGACGCCAACCTCTATCTGCCCAACCCAGCGCCAGTCGATGGTGATACCCAGAGCCTGTGCAAGGGCTTCTATCGCTTTTTTTTCGGCGGCCAGAT
>JASFTL010000181.1:0-7618 GCA_050053555.1 Desulfobacterales bacterium | reverse complement strand
CTTGGTGGAATCTTACTCTGATCCACATGGTAAACTTTTTTGCATTTTGAACAGGTGATCTGCATGGTTGATTTCCTGATGGGGTGCTTAGGGTATTTAGAAAAATCTAAGTTGCCGAATCAGCGGTCTAAAAAGGTTAACCCGTTAGCCGGCCAGTTCGCTTGCCCGTTGGTTGGGTAAGATGGTTTATGTTTTTTAGGGTTACCGGTGAACCGACTAACGGGACAACGGGCAAACCCATAGTAAAATTATCTCACATAATTTTAGTGATCGCAAATTTTTCGACAATTGCCTTCAAGGATAGATTTCAAACTGGGATGGGTGTTTAAACACACAACAGCGATTTAGTGAAAAAGAAAGCTGACTTTGCGAAGATAATTAAGACAAATCGCTCCCGTCAAAGAAGCTCTCTTGACTATGTGCGGGCTTTTTTGAGGTATGCTTCCCACTCGATCGGCAGGAGTTGTTTTTTGGCGGTGTTGCAAGACTTGCAGCAAGGCACCACATTTCCTTTGGTGCTTTTTCCGCCCCGAGAGATCGGGACGATATGATCCATGGTGAGTTCCTTGGAAGGTGTTGAGCTCCGGCAGTAGTGGCACTTCCCTTTTGCCATCTGTCGCTTCCACCACTGTGATGCTCTGAGCTCCCGTGCTTTTTGGCGTTCGCGTTTTAAATCCGCTTCTTCCAGATCGTAAGCAAAAGGCTGTATGGATTTTCTTTTTTTCATGCAAGGCCTGGCTGAATCGTTGGACAGTTGATTGGTAAAATTGTTAAAAAAGAGATTGCGTAATATATTCGCTCTATTGTTCTAAATCAAGCCGGTCCAGCCAGGTTTTGATTTCCTTTTTTAGAATTTCGTAGTACGCGTCGGATCCACTCAGTCCCTTGCGTCCGAAAAAGTAGTTTATTTCGAGCAGCAACGGCTGACTGTTTTTCTCTGCGGATGAGAAGATCACATCAAATCCGGCCAGATTGATACCGGTCTTAACGCAAAAATCATTTACAAGAGTCCTGGCTGATTTCTGCAGCTCCGGCTGTGATGAGGTATCGATATTTGCCCCTCTGGAAACGCTGGACATAAATCTGTCGTTGCTCTGTTGGATTCGCCAGTATGAAATCATGGCCCGGCCGATGATGATCACCCGCAGTGTTCTGCCGTTGGTCGGGATATATTCCTGCAGCAAAAACCCCATTTGACCTGAATTTTCAAAAACAGCTGCTTTTTCCAAAACTTCTTTTAGATCGTCCCGGGAATTGATCAGATAAACGGTTTCCCCTTCACCGCCCCAATCGAATTTGAACACACATGGCAGTCCAAAGGAGATCTGCCCGGACGCTTCACCATAATGCTGTTTAAATTCAGCAAGCGATGGATACAATTCAGCCGAAGGATGGGCCGTGTTGGTTTCTCGAAACAGATCGATCTGGCCGATTTTTCCGGGAAAGTTAAATCGCGCGTTGTAATCGGGAAACACATGGCGGCAGTTGGCAATGGCCATCTCGTAAAGGGATTGACGGCATCCCTGGGGTAAAATTACGGCCGCTGCTGCTTTTATGGCCGCCAGGTCATCTGCACTGGGTTCCCGCCCTGCGCAGATGATGTTTTTGTCGGCTTCAAATAATGGATGAAAAGAGACGATCATAAATTAATAGCTCATCGCTTAAAGCTGAAAGCTCAGGATTAACCATATAATCCTGGACAGATATTCATCGTGTCTGAAGGGGAAAATAACAAAATTTTTAGTGAAGTCAAGTATTTCAGAGAAATGTGAAATATGGCCAGACGAGGTTGGTGTTTGAAGGTCAGAAAAAAGCTAAAATTTGCTGCTAAACCATTAATCAACCGCAGTCAACAAAAGCGAATTCCGAATTCAATGAGCCACTGTTCATGGCACTGAAAATGTGAGCGGTGATACCGCGCGGGTATCACCGCATTTTGCCTTTTTAGGAATTGTTGTTACCTGGCCGAACGAACCGCTTTTACGTAGTTCTCGGCATTTTTTCGATATGTTCCCGATGCTTCTCCTGACCAATATGCGTCATCAACGAATCCGTTTTTAAAATCCACAAGCCAGGCGCCTTTATACCAGGACCACGATTGTGATTCGGCTTTATCAGCAGTCCAACACCTGCTTTGTTTACGGTTAAATACAGGATTCAGGTGAACACCGGATTCTCTTTTTCTTGCTAAAAGGGATGCCAATTCCTCGACGGTCGGCAATCGCCAATCTGAGTAGCTTGCAAATCGCCTTCTGTTTAACTGCTTTATGTATTCCTTAGCTCTGCGATTGCTTAATAAGTTCGAGCCATTTTTTTCCCACACCAATCCGGTGGCTCTGTCCGTTACCGTGCCGTCGTTGTTATCAACTAGGTCATTAACAAAAGATCCATTGGCATTCCGGGAACGGTCGAAAAAATCATACGCTATCAGCATATTAGTGATTTCTACCTGATTTGAAAGGTCCATCGGCTGTCTGCGCAACACAACCTGCACGACAGGTGCATCTTTGGGGATCGAGGCCAATTTTGGAGCTTCCTCAGGCTGGCCGGCCTCTTGAGCCCTTGTTTTGGACTTAACCACATATCCTTGGGCCACGATTTGATCTTTTAAATCCCCGGCCACATCATTGGCAACGTCATTAAATATCGTCTCCCATGCGCCGATAGTGTATAAGCCCCCGGCCACGATCTCACGGCTGGACATGGCGGTGCCCACCAGGTTATTGTTACCATCCTTTAAATCGCACCGGATGGCCAATTCCGTAGCGCCCCATCCGGGCATCATCCACCTTTTAAAAGCACTGCCCTTCCGATAGCCAATAATCCTGCTTTCCATAAACAGGTTGGGTTCGGTTTTTCCTAAGTTGAGCAGGTTTTCTTCCATCAGTTGCTCTTCAAGGGTATTGGTGAGCAGTCGTTCGATATCAACGTCAAATTTATATCCGGTATCATTAACCACCTTGGCCACTTTGATGCGTACATCCTCTTTGGGAAGATAATTTTTATTGAATGTGGCCTGGTGCTGAACATTGGCACATCCCCAAAAAGATAATAACGTTAAGCTGATAACCAGTAAAACCGGCAGGTGTCTAATACAAATCTTTTTGGATGTTTTCATTTCGCATTCCCCCAGTCAGTTAAATGATGAGAATTTTTAAGACGGTGTTTTATTACAACGCTGTATCTGTTTTAGGAGAAATAGAGCATTCGAAGTCGAGGCGCGGTTCGACAGACAGTTATGAGAATAGTGATTTGCATATCCGAATGAACTTTAGCTGAAAGACTGGACACCAGTTGAGCATACCCCTGTGACAATGATATCTTGAGCCTGATTTAATGATCAAGAAAAAAGGAGGCGTATATGGCGTATCAAGCATGTACAATCATGGTGATACCTTTCGGAGAACGGTCATCCGGTCTCCGGCAGTTCCACCCAAGAACACTTTTTAAAAATCAAATCCGACAGATGTTTGAGGTCCCCCGCAACATGTCTGATTTTACGACTTGCTTTTATACAGTTGAAAGTTCGATCTGATTCGAATATTCCCCCAAATCTGAAGCGCCCCTCTATGTTCACAATAGATTCGTTTTACGCATTGGGGTTTGCGTTTCCTTGAATGATCCATATATTTAACGCCTATGTACGAAACCTTAAAAGGAGGTGCTATGATGCATGGGCAATCTCAAGTTGTTGATCGTGATGACCATTATGTAAAGTACGCCAGCGGGGTGGTGTATGACTCAAAAACAGGCCTCGAATGGGTAGCGGGGCCCGGCAGAAACATGAGTTGGGATGAAGCGAAGGAATGGGCGAAGGGTCTCGAAGTAGATGGCAGCGGTTGGCGAATGCCCACCCGAGAGGAGCTCGAAACACTTTATCCGGAAGGAAAGGGCAAGCGCAACATGACTCGGCTGCTGAAAACTGTGGCCTGGTGGGTTTGGTCGGCGGAGCCTAACGATAGCGCGCCTTCCAGCCTCTTCGATTTCAGCCGTGGGAACAGAGACTGGCACTCGCGAACCCCAAGGTCCTATGCAGTGCGTGCCCGAAAATGATGGATTATTCGGTTATCGGGGCATTTTTGATCTGAAATATCCTGCATTTTCAAAAAGGGCAAGTAAAAGTGAGGTAAATACATGTACAGAATAATTGTTTTATTAATACTTTACATTTTCTTGGGCTCTTGTGCTTCCGTTTCGACTCAGAGCGAAAACGTCTTGGTAACATCACAGCCAAAGAGAATTGAAGGATGTCAATTTATGGGTCAGGTCGAGTCGTCTTCAATTTTGGTTAATATTAAAGCAAATGGAGTTGCCTTTGATAATGCAATGCATGAATTGAAAAACGAGGCTAAAAGAATGGGAGCAAATGTTGTCCTAATGTCCACTCGATCTAATCCGATCGGTGAAGCCTATAAATGCAATTAATTCTTTTTATCCATTCATTTCTTAGTCGGAGACATTAATAGAAATGCAAACGTTTTTGCACACGTTAGATCTTGTTTGAGGAGGAGTCCTAATCTTAATCGATGCTTCCTCTTCCATGAAAAACCCTGGATGGCATGTGCCCGTGCCAGATCATATCTTTATAACTCAGATGCTGGCTTTGCTCCTTGTTCGGAGGGCGATAAACGATCCGAAATTGTTCGGTTCCTTCCAACGTGCCGATCTGTTTGACTTTTTCTTTACCTTTGACCAGCCATCTATCTGTGGAGAAATCAAATGTAAATTTCATTTCCTGCCGGGGCGCCAGGGTCACGACATCAAAGTCAGAGGCAAAGACATCCTCACATGGATTATGCGCCAGGCTCCAACTTTGTTTTGCCCAAGGCACCGATTCTAGAGAAAATGAGCAATAATCCGGCAGGTTCACAATTGCCAGTGGTTCATCCGACGCATTGGCCAGTATTAGTTGAAAGGTGGCACTCTGAGGGGTGTCGGTTATTGCCGGATCTCCGGGCGCGTTTCGCAGCCTTTGCAAGCCTATCCCCAGTTGGCTCCAGCGATAGCCTTTTATGACGGCTTTGCCGTTTGGACCGATCGCTATTTCCATTTCAAGTGGAACCTGAATCTGGGTTCTGCTTCCTTGACGCTTTTCGATATCGCGGCCCTTACCCTGCTCCACAAAGTAAGCCTCGATGCCATAGTTGACCCAGACCGGATTGCCCCTTTGCAGTTTCCGATAAGGGTATGGGATCCGGCCGGTGAGATAGAGGTCAGCTTCCGGTTTTTTAAGGTCGGCACCTACCAGCTCGTACAGACCATTGGGGTTTTTTTTCAGACGCGCATATATTTTAGTGCCCTTTTTTATTTCGGTAACGTCATCGGCGTTTTTAATCATCCTTACCGGAATGCGCGATATTTCATAGTTGAGGCGCACATAATCACCTCTGAACATATCGCGTGGATCAATCGGCGCGGTCCGCAGGTGGATGACTTTTCCGGATCGCAGAATATATTCGCGCTCACCGGCCATGTATGCCAGCACCAGGAGCTGCAGAATTACGACCAGTACAATAAAGGTTTTCTTCATATGGTTTCTCGTTCGATTTGCTTCTTGGTTTTGGAATAATAAATGCCCACCGCAAACAATGCCGCTCCGGCAATAAAAAAGACCAGGGACCGGGCCAGAAGGCTGAAAAACAGGTCCGTGTAGCGTGCCAGGGCAATCGCGGCAAACAGCACACATCCGGTAACCGTCATCTTGAGGCTTAAGGTCCTGCAGCCCGTGATAATCATCATGACGCATTGATACAGAAACAAAATATTGAAAACCGCCATACCCAACCATCCTCTTAAAGGAAGCAGGCCCAGGGTGTTCAGAATCATAATGCACAGGGTGGCCATTACGCCGAAATATTCGGCACTCAGCGCTTTGGCGGGCTGACCCTTTGTTTTGGGAGTCGGCCAGATGGCCCAAGCCCACATGCCAATCGCTGCCAGGGCAAAAGAGAAGAAAAACAAGCTTTGCAGGAACTGATCGAACTGGACCGACCAGGTACCTTTGCCCCGGTGATAAAAGCTCAAGATGAACAGGATCGCAAAAAAGAGAAAAAAGCCAATAAAGCTAAGCACCGGGCTGATTTCAGCAAACAGGTTGCGCTGACGCACCACCAGGCTTGCGGCAATTAACATGCTGGCGCTGAGGAAAAGCACAAGGGCCGCCAGATCGCCTTCCACTGTCGACACAGATGCAAAGAGTGTCAGCAGAAAGCCGATGAGGCCAACCGTCATCAGAATCCGGGAACGTCTGAGCCAGGCCAGCGGCATAATGCCGCCTAAAAGGAGAAACGGTGATATGAGCTGCGGGTTTTTAAAGTCAAACACTTCAAAGCAGTTCCATAGCACTAAAAGAATGGCCGCCAGGATGCCATGGGCAACGGACGGCATGCTCCAGGCCAGGGCCAGGGCGCCCAATCCCCAAATTAAAAACGCATTGGGGTAGTGTTCTTCGATGTGGTAAACCTGGGCAATCAGCCAGATGCCGGCCCCAAACAGCATGGTTCCCAGCAGGTGCAGCCCTTCGCCGGCGGATGGGTGGCGGCTTTGGGGCCGTTTTAGCCAAAATCCGGCGCCATGCGCGCCGAGCAGGGCTGCGAAAATGACCGCCAGCTTTACAAACTTGTGCATGCGCTCCCAGTTATAGGCAAAAATCAGAATAACGCCCAGCCCGAAGAGGATGGCGCCGATGCTGAAAAAAATGATCCGGCTCCAGGCGGTGCTTTCCGCTGGTGCCGGGTAACGGCGCCTTAATGCCGTTCCCTGGTCCGGTCCGATGACACCTTCGTTTACCCACAAATCGATTTCATCGTGAAGCCATTTGATGTGTTTTTTCATCATTCCCCGGTCAAATCCATTCGATCCAATGATCGCTCAAATCAAGCCGACAATTCATTAAAAAAGGCATAGACTATTATTGTAGTCATGGTTGTTTGTAAAGATCAAATTTTTTAATATTAAAAATAAGCCCGATTTTTTTAAAAAAACAGCTATTCGAAGCGATTGTGTAAAAATTTGTTTTTCAAACGGAGGCGTTGAAGCTGCTTAAATCAAAATTATAAAAAGAAAGGCATATATTAAATTCTATCCCAGAAACGAAAAGCCGTAATCTAACTATTATAAGTGTCTAAATTTGGATTGAAGTAGGGAGTAAAGATTCCGCATTCAGAAAGGTCCACTGGAGGCGTAGGCCACAAAAAATAGCAGGAAAGTAAGGACGGCGATTAATAACTTTACCATACGTCGATCGTGATTACTGCGCTACCCTTTTGAATAAAAGATTATCCAGCTCTTCTTCAGAAATACCGGCTAAACGTCCTAACTCATGGGCGTGCTGTAAAAGCTTATTAGAAGGCTCATCCCCATGATAACGAAGTTTTGAGATTTTCAAGGATAACTTGAAGTAATCAAGTTTGTGTTTAAAGTCGATTTTATCATCTATTTCCATATGGGTTTCTTAAGGACATATGGGTTTTAGGATGGCCTCCTTTGAGGCCACCCACGGACAAAAACCATGAGCATTTATGATTTTTATCATGGTATGAGCGGATTAAATATCGGCAAGATTTTGGTTAAACTTAAGTTAGATTTTCTTCGGCGACGGCATGAGGATATCCTATGA
>JASFTL010000180.1:0-7649 GCA_050053555.1 Desulfobacterales bacterium | reverse complement strand
CGCCTTGCCCTGGACCAAATTCCAAGCGTTTTGAAACGCGTTTATTTTTGTATCCTCGATTAAGATCTAACAGCTAAAACGCCGGTTTTTCTTCTACAGCGTTTTGAAACGAGGTAAGGTTTTTTCTCAGCCCTCAGTCCTCAGTCCTCTGACTTCTGACTTCTGTCTTCTGTCCTCTGTTCTCTGTCTTCTGTCTTGCGAATTCATCCGCCTATCCACTGCCCCCTGTCTTCTGTCATGCTTCTTCTGACGTTGGTTCTCTGGTAAATTTTTTGGTTCTTCTGACATGTCATGCTGATGCGGATATGTCCCTAATTCATGGGCATGAACATGTTCGTGGAGGTGTAATTCTTTATCCAGAAGGATCTTGCCGTCCTGCATCGTGTAAATCGCATCAACGATTTCAGCCAGAAAATCAAAATCGTGGGAAATCAGCAGATACGAAAGGTTGATGCTGGACAGTATTTCCTTGAGCTTGGCTTTGGTCTTTATATCAAGGCCATTGACGGGTTCGTCCAGGAGCAGTATTTCAGGCTCCATGGCCAAAACGGTGGCCAGAGATACCAGTCGTTTTTCCCCGCCGGACAATTTAAAGGTAATGCGGTTCCCAAATCCATTCAGGCCAAGGAAGGCCAGTGTTTTTTTGGCAATTTGGATGGCCTCGTGTTTGGGCTTGCCCAGATTTAAGGGCCCGAAAGCCACATCTTCCAGCACGGTTGGGCTGAACAGCTGATCGTCTGCATCCTGAAAAAGTAAGCCGATACGACGGCGGACATCGGTAAAATCTTTTTCGTCTTTGGCCGGCGTCCCGAAAATTTCAATCCGCCCGGCAGAAGGTTTTAACAATCCCATAATCAGGTGCAACAGCGTCGTTTTTCCGCTGCCGTTGGGCGCAATCAAGCCCATGCGGTCACCCCTGTGAAAATGAAAGTCGAGGCTGGATAGAACCTGCGGCCCTCCGGGATAACTGAAGGATATTCCTTCAAGATTTATGAGTAGATCATTCTCGTTCATAACCGTTATCTCGCTAAAAAGCGCTGCCGATTGACACTTCCATAGCGATTAAAGCGACGATCAAGACCGTCATCACAATCGAAAATAACCAGCCGGCCAAACCGGTTTGGAATTCCTGTAGATGGTAGAATTTTCCTTTAAATCCCCGGCACAGCATGGCCTGGTGAACCCTTTCGGCCCGGGCGGCCGAACGCACAAAGAGCATTCCGATAATGTATGCGAAGGTACGATATGTATTTGTATTGGTACCCGGCCGGAACCCTCGAATTTTGGCGGCCCGCATCAGGCGCAGGTATTCTTGTTCGATGACAAATATATACCGATAGGTCATCAACAAAAGTTGCACTATTTTTGGGTGAACCCTGAGGCGGTGCAGCGCATAGCCCAACGTGGCAAACGGCATTGTTGCTATCAAGGCGATAAAGGACAGTAAAATTGCATTTGACTTTAACGTTATCTGGGCGGCGAGTATTACACCGGGACGATAAACGGCAAAAGAGCCGATGCGCGTCAGAACCTCACCCGTAAAGGTAAATGGCAATAATAGCCATAAAAGAAATATCAGCGCATTGACCATGACGATCCTTTTGAAAACCGCTTTGATACTGACTTGAGAGATGACAATCAGAAGTGCTGAGAGCACTAACGCCGATATTAAAACAGAAAATTGATACGAAAGGGCAACGACAAATGCATACAGCGTCGTAAAAACAACCCGAACTCTGGGGTCCAGCTGATGAACGATTGAGCTTCCGTTGGCAAAGGGTTCACTGATCATAGGGCTTGTTTATTCTTTTTCTCTTGCGGATATATGCCACAATGCCTGTTAGGCCAAAGATACAGCCAATACCGATGATAACATCTTTGAAGATGGTGTTTTTTTCTGGAAGCGGTTTTTTCCCCGAAACGGGCATCTGAATCTCTGTCGCCGCAACCATCCATTCCGCTCTGTGTCCCGTGCCGGCGATCAGAACAATTTTCAAATCGGTCTTTTTGGGGATCTTAAATGAGAACTCGCCTTGTCCGTTTGTGGTTCCCCTGACGAGCGCATTGCCCTGCGGATCGGTAACGATAATTTTGCCCGCTTTTACTTTTTTGCCGCCGCTGAATTTGCTTTCAACAAAGATCGTATCACCTTCTACCCAGGCGAAAAGATTAACCCGATGGGCATTTGAAAGATCCAGACATACGAAGAGCGTCATTAAAAGGGCCGATAGATTCAGGATTATTTGCTTCATGATCGGTTTCAAAATATATCTGTTGATAAGTATCACTTGCAAGGTCGTCAAATGGCGGCATCAAGAAAAATGCGCCCTTATGCGTCATTGTGAGTCTGGCTCCGGTCAAAGTCGTCCGGCTTGCCTTAAGAACGGTATTGGTCCGGGAGTCCCGGCAGCATCGCAGGCTGGACTTTCTTTAAAAAAGCCACACAAATGGCCGTGACAGCACCTTCAATAATCATTACCGGAAAATGCGCGACAATCACGATGGCAGAAACTTCGAAAAAATTTTCTTCGGTAAACACCAGGGCCAGACCCAAAATAAGGGCACTCAGCAGTACGGATAAAAAACCACAGGCAAAGGCCGCTGAGAGCGCCAGTGCCGATTTTCTATGAAGAAAGGGGCGGCAAACCATATAACACAGCACCGCCGGCAACGCCATAATCATGGTGTTGACCCCCAAGGCGGTGATGCCGCCAAATTGAAACAACATCGCCTGCAGTACAAGCGCCACCATTATAACCGGAAAAGCGGCCCATCCAAGCAGCACTCCCACCAGGCCGTTGAGGATTAAATGCGCATTCGAGGGCCCAATGGGAACATGAATCAGCGAGGCCACAAAAAACGTTGCCGCGAGAATCCCGGCTTGGGCGATGCGGTCATAATCGAGTTTCTTCAGACCGATCGCCGTTCCGGCCGCTGCCAAGGCTCCTCCGGATATTAAGACCGGTCCGGACAAGATTCCCTCTGAAATGTGCATATCTTTTTGTCCGTGGAAAGTTGTCCGTTGTCCATTGAGATGCGGTTGGCCGAAAGGGTTTGAATATTAAACCCCGAAAATAGATTAGCGCTTTTGCCAGTCGTGAAATTTGACCCAGATGACAGCGCCGAGCTCCACATCCTTGTTTAGACCCTTATGCTTCAATTTGAAATCGGCTGGACTTAAAGCGGCAAATCCCCACCAGCCGGCTTTTGGCGCAGCATAGGTAAACACGCCATTTTGATCAGCTTTAATGGTCTGGGTGGTCATATAAACAGTCGGCGCAGTGAACCTGCCGCCTTGGTTGTAGTATTCAACCTCGACCTCAGCGAAGGGCACGGATTTTCCGTTTAATTTGACGATGCCCTGGAATACGTTGCCGGTATACAGGCCAAAAGGTTTCGACAGGGGAATGATTTCAGTTTTCAACCCAATTTCCGCATCCCAGCCTTCATCATCTCCGAAAGCCGTGACGACCGACTTTGTGTAATGAACGATATACGTATCCTCGGCAGACTCCCAGTATGGCTGGGGTTGCATGTAAAAGATGTAGACTCCGGGGCGCTTGATTTTAAATTGAGCCGACCAGGCCGTATGCGCCATGACTTGCATTTCGCTCAGGCGCCCCGTCAGATCTTGTCTTTTGCTGTTGGTCAGGACACCAAAGATTTTGGGCCGAGCCAACTCCATACCCTGGCCTTCAAACGGATGCGAGAAGGAAAGGACAACTTCCACCACCCGGTCGTCATCTTGCATGATCATGGAATCAGAGGGGATAATCATTCCAAAATGGCCCCGTGCCGGGCTCGTCCCCAGCAGCAAAGCCAACAGGATGCACGCTAAAATCGTCCCCTTTTTTATATCACCTGCATTTGCATAACCGCTCAATTTGAAAATCAAAACCTTGCCTTTCGGGTAAAAATAGATGAGAAATAAAAAAGCTGATCATCCGATGGATGCCTTCCATATACAGGCGTGAAAATACCACTTAAAGACGACACAAGCAAATCAAATTCATGCATACGCAAATCACAAAAAATATGCGGTTTTTTAGCCCGGCCAGCAGCTAAAGAATCTTGACTTGGTCTTGAAAAGACCTTATCTAGCACGAAATCCAGAACGCTGAATATCACAGAATAAAATGAAGCGCAAAGTTAAAGATCTCATTTTTCTGGCTGTCAGGAGGGCCCATCAAAAGGGGGATCTGCCGTCAGCCGACATCGTTGAAGCCGAAGTCGATGAGCCTAAAGCTGAGGCCCATGGTGATTATTCGACCAATATCGCCATGGTGATGGCTTCGGCTCTAAAAATGGCTCCGCGCAAAATTGCAGAAGTTATTTGCGCTCACCTTCAAGACCCGGCCGTCGTTATTGAAAAGACTGAAATTGCCGGACCCGGATTCATTAATTTTTTTCTAACACCGTCGGCCTGGCACACGGTTCTGCGAGAGATCCACGAGGCGGATACCCGCTACGGAGCAACGGACATCGGAAAAGGACATAAATTCCAGATCGAATTTGTCAGCTCAAATCCCACCGGCCCACTGCATGTCGGCCATGGTCGCGGGGCTGCCGTGGGGGATGCGGTAGCCAATATTTTGTCCTTTTGCGGATATGATGTTCAAAAAGAATATTACATCAATGATTCGGGTCGACAAATCAAGACCCTGGGCCGATCCGTTTATTTGCGATACAAAGAAATGTTCGGCAAAAAGGAGAAGTTTCCCGAAGAATGCTACCAGGGGGATTATATTCGAGATCTGGCGGCCGAAATTAAAATGGAAGAAGGCGATGCACTTTTGAGTCAGCCGCAAGAAGAAGCCCTGATGGCATGTGCGCGCTTTGCGGCCAAAAAAATTTTAGATGGCATCCGGGATGATTTAAAATTGTTCGGTGTGGAATTTGATTGCTGGTTCAGTGAACAGAGCTTATATGATTCCGGTCGGGTGGATGAGATTCTTGATAATTTTCGTAAACAGGGAATTATTTACGAAAAAGACGGGGCCTTGTGGTTTAAAACCAGCGATTTCGGCGACGAAAAGGATCGGGTGGTGGTTAAAAGGAATGGTGAAACCACCTATTTTGCCTCCGACATTGCCTATCATCAGGATAAATATGACCGTGGGTTTGAACGGTTGGTTGATGTATGGGGGGCGGATCATCATGGCTATATTCCCAGAATGAAGGCCGTTATCGAAGCTTCCGGGCACCGGCGGGATCAATTTGATGTCATATTGGTGCAGCTGGTGAACCTGCTCAGGGCCGGTGTACCAGTGGCCATGTCGACCCGGGCCGGCAAATTCGAGACCCTAAAAGAAGTTATCAACGAAGTCGGGCGGGACGCGGCCCGGTTTATCTTTCTGACGCGACACTATGAAAGCACGCTTGATTTTGATCTGGAAATCGCCAAGCAAAAAACCAATGATAATCCGGTTTATTACGTTCAATATGTGCACGCCCGCATCTCCAGCATCGTGCGCAAGGGAGACGAGCAAGGCACCTGTGAAGTTACCTGGGATGATAAAGCGGTGGCTCGATTAGTCGAGCCGGAGGAAATCGATCTGATCAAAACCCTGGCACGCTATCCGGATGTTCTGGCCGGAAGCGCCAGGAGCATGGAACCCCATCGTGTGACGTATTATCTAATGGACCTTGCATCCGCATTCCATAGCTACTACAATAAACACCGTGTCCTGGCCGATGATCCGCAATTGCGGTGCGGTCGACTCAATCTTGTTTTAGCAGTCCAAAAAGTCATTCGTAACGGCCTGACATTGTTGGGCGTATCGGCTCCAGACAGGATGTAGTTCCCGTGAGAAAAAAAAATAAACGCAAAGCACCGGAATTCAAAAAGCCCTTTATCGTCATAACCCGCCGCAAAATTGCAGGCTGGCTTTTTTTAATCTTTTTTCTGTGTGCCTGGATGTTTGTGCTCGGCGTCTTGGTTGGCCGAGGGACCGCTCCGCTTAAATTTGATATCGCAGCGCTTGAAAAAAAAATAGTGGCACCCAAAAGAGATGATCTTGTCAAGCAGAAAAAAAAGCCGGCACAGAAGGAGGCGGCCGCCATAAAGGATAAAACCGAACTCGATTTTTATGAAGCGCTGGAAGAAAATAAGGTAGACACTAAAGTCCCGGCTTTACAGAAACCGAAGACGGTTGAACGCAAAATCGAGAAGCCGGTCGAAAAAGCCGGTTCCCAAAAGTCGCAAAAGACAACTTCCCCAAAACGGGCAGCCGCCAAAACGGATTCCCCAAAAGCAAAACCCCAAAAATCCAAACCGACAGATGCGTCTCAAAAGAAAAAACCAACAAGCGAAAAAGGTGCTGCCGTCCAAAAAACGCATGCAGCAGGACCCATATATACGATTCAGGCCGCATCCGTTAAAAATCCAAAGGATGCGGACAAACTGGTTCAAAAATTAAAAAAACGCGGTTACCCGGCATACCGGGCGATCGGCAAAATCCCTGAAAAGGGCATCTGGTTCAGGGTCAGAATCGGGAAATTTAAAAGCAAATCCGAAGCCATAAGAATGTTGAATACATTAAAAAAGGATGGATATAAACCGATTCTGGTAATGATGTGACGTTCCCCGCACGCATTACGAGCATAGCGTAGCATCATGTCATTGCCAGCATAGCGAAGCAATTTTATCTTATTGCCGAAACCGGAATTTGTGATTCTGACTTTAATCTGAATCCCGTTAAAAATAGCGAAATAACAACCGACAACGAACAACGGACACCGAGGCACATGAAAATTACCAAAGAAGAAGTCTTATACGTCGCTCGCCTTGCGCGGCTGGATCTAGATGAGAAATCAATTGATACGTTCGCCGGGCAAATTGACGAGATCCTGGGTTACATTGAAAAATTGAATAAGGTCGATACAAAGGACATTAAACCCACATCCCATGCCATCTTTTTGAGCAACGCATTTCGCGAAGATAAGGAACGGAAACATCTTGACCGTGATCTGGCTTTGGCCAATGCGCCCGAAAGCGAAGATGGTAGCTTTGTGGTTCCCAAAGTCGTCGGATGATGCATTTGAAAAAGGCCCCCTTTTGCCCAATTTCTGTGTCAAGCTCCGATTTTAATCCTCGACATACAAGCGAGTATGCCTGTGGTTAAAATCGTCGCTTTCCTTGAAATTGAACAAAATTGAACCTTTTTCAAACGCATCATACAAAATATTATTAAAAAAATAGTAAAGGCACTATGGAATTATTTGAGCTAACCATAGAAAAGGCCCGCCGGCTATTAAAAACCAAAGAAATATCTTCGGTAGAATTAACGCGGGCGGTTCTGGATCGCATTAGCGCTGTAGAGAGCAAAGTGGATGCCTTTATTACGATTTCGGAAAAAACGGCGATGAAACAGGCAAAAGAAGCGGATCAAAAGATCGCAAGCGGAGATTGGGAAGCGTTAACCGGAATTCCGCTGGCGATTAAAGATGTGATCTGCACCCAGGGAATTCCAACGACATGCGGATCGAAAATTCTTGAGAATTTCATCGCGCCTTACAATGCAAGCGTTATCCAGAAACTACGACAGGCCGGCGCCCTGATTTTGGGAAAAACGAACATGGATGAATTCGCTATGGGCTCTTCGAATGAAAATTCGGGCTTCAAGCTGACAAACAATCCCTGGGATTTA
>JASFTL010000179.1:0-7668 GCA_050053555.1 Desulfobacterales bacterium | reverse complement strand
TTTTGAGAGCGAGTCCGACGCCATCTTGGTCATTGATGCCGAAACGTTAGCCTTTGAAGAAGTCAATATGGCCGCTCAGCAACTGTATGGCTATACCCGCGAAGAATTTTCAAATCTGGTATTAGAGGATATTTCAGCTGAAAAAGATGAAACCCGCAAAGTGATTGCCAAAATACGAAAAGGCGCCCATGGCAGCCAGATTGTTCCCTGCCGATATTTTTTAAGAAAGGATGGAACCACCTTTCCCGGTGAGCTGAGCGTCGCGCTTTTTACTTCGGGGGGGCGCAAAAAAATCATCGGTGCCGTACGCGATATCAGCGAGCGTCACCAAAAAGAAGAAGAGCTGAGGCAGACCAAACTGCGGCTTCAGCATATTCTGGCTTCCAATCCGGCCGTTATTTACACCTGTAATCCCACCGGTGATTGTGCCACGACGTTTATCAGTGAGAATGTCAAAGCCGAACTGGGATATGAATCCCGGCAATTTACTCAGAATCGCGAATTCTGGATCGATCACATCCATCCCGATGATGTTCCGCATGTCAAGGCGGAGTTTGCCAAACTGGTCGAACAGGGCAGCCATGTACTCGAGTATCGTTTTCGTCACAAAAATGGCGGCTACCGCTGGATGCGTGACGAACTTCGGCTGCTCTTTGGAGAAGAAGGCAAATCGGTGGAGGTCGTCGGCTCCTGGACCGACATTACCGATATGAAACAGGCCGAAGAAGCCCTGCGTAAAAGCGAGCAGCAGTTTCGGGATCTGATCGAAAATTCACCGATCGGAATTTCCATATTCCAGGATAAGCAATTTGTTTACCAGAATCCCGAACAACTTCGAATAAACGGACCCTCTTCTAATAAATGCATTTTTCAGGATCTGGAAAAAATCCACCCCGACGATCTGGCCAAAGTGAAGCGCGCCTATCAACGTATGCTGAAGAAAGAGGCTTTAAAAACTGAAGTCGATTTCAGATTTTTCCGGTCGGTAAATAATCATGCAAAAACCGATATGTGCTGGGTCTCGTGCCGCGCCATCGCGTTTAAATACCGTGGCAAAGACGCCATCCTGGTAAATGCCATCGACATTACAAACGCCAAGCAACTCGAGCACCAGCTGTTGATCAAAAACAAAATGCTATCTCTGGGGCGCGTGGCGGCCGGCATTGCCCATGAAATCAGAAATCCGCTGACCGGCATTAATACCTATCTGTATACCATCGAAGACCTCTGCGATTCAGACCAACTGGGGCCGGAAGATATGGAGATCATCCGCCAGATTCTGACCCAGATTCAGGTGGCCTCCAACAAGATCGAGTCGGTCATCAAGCGTGTGATGGATTTTTCCAAGCCCGGTGCGCCTAAAATGGTGCGCACCAATATAAACGAATCGCTGGAAGAAGCCATCAAGCTCTCGTCGGTCACCATGCGCAAAAACGATATCAAAATCGAAAAATCCTTAGCCCCCAATTTGCCTCAGTGCTATACCGACCCGCACCTGATCGAGCAGGTGGTCTTGAACTTGATTACCAATGCCGCCAAGGCAATGGAAGCGTCCGACGGGGACAAACGCATTGAAATAAAATCATCTGCCCGAAACAACACCCTCAACATCCGGGTGGCCGACTCCGGACCCGGGGTGCCTGTTGAACTTAGAGAAAAAATATTTGACCCTTTTTTTACCACCAAAGATGATGGCTCCGGAATCGGTTTGAACATCGCCCAGAGAATCGTGGCCGATCATAACGGCACCATCACCATGGAAAACAGCCGCTGGGGCGGTGCTGAGTTTAAGATCGAACTTCCGATTGAAAGAAGGATCGAAGCCCGATGACGTCTTACTGCATATATATCGTGGATGATGAGGCCGTTGCGCGCAACGGCCTCAAGCTGGCTTTGAAAAAAAAGAATTATAAGGTGCGCGCCTTTGAAACGGCCGAATCCGCCCTTGAAGCCATCGCCGAGAACCCGCCGGATCTGGTACTGCTGGATATCGGGCTTCCCGGCATGAGCGGCGTTGAAGCCCTGGAAATTATCAAACAGCGTCATCCCGAAGTGATCATCGTCATGATTACGGCCTATGAAGATGTCCAGACGGTGGTGTCTTCCATGAAAAACGGTGCCTACGAATATGTGGTCAAACCGGTCCAGATGGACGCGCTGCTGGTTATTTTGCAAAATGCCTTTGAAACCATTGCCATGCGTAAAGAGATCCAGGCCCTGCACGAAAAATACCTCAAGGAAAACCTGCCCTGCTTTATCGGTGAAAGCAATGCGATTCAGGATGTCATGGAGCTGGTCACCAAAGTCGCCCAAAGCCCGGATACACCGGTCCTGATTCAGGGTGAAACCGGCACCGGCAAAGAGGTCATTGCCAAAGCCGTCCATTACAAAAGCCCTAATTTTAAGGGACCCATGGTGGCCGTCAACTGCGCGGCCGTACCCAAAGAACTGATCGAAAGCGAACTTTTCGGATATGAGAAGGGGGCTTTCACCGGCGCTGAAAAGGCGGGCAAAGCCGGTCTGGTCGAAGAAGCTGCAGAAGGAACCCTGTTTCTGGACGAAATCGGTGATCTCAGCCTGGAGGCCCAGGCCAAGCTATTACGGTTCCTCGAGCAAGGGGAGTATTACCGCGTTGGCGGCACCAAAAGGCATTCCGTCAAAACCAGGCTCATTTCGGCCACCAACAGAGATCTGCTGGGCCTGGTTGAAAAAGGCGATTTCAGGCTCGACCTTTACCACCGTTTTGCGGTGGTCAAGCTCGAAGTTCCGTCCTTAAACCAGCGCCCGGATGACATTATTCCAATGGCCAAACAATTTCTGGTCGAGTTCAGCCAGAAGTTTAACAAAACATTTAGCAGCATTTCTCCCGAAGCAGAAGCCGCCTTAATAGCATATCACTGGCCCGGAAACGTGCGTGAACTCAAAAATCTGATCGAACGCGGGACCCTGCTTTCCGAGGGCCCGGAGCTGCAGATCGAAGATTTAGATTTAAAGGGGGTCGATGGCAGCGGTCGCAACCGACTGCCCGGCAACGAAAACCACCTGCCGCCCGTCGACCCGGCCGGAGTAGATTTTCCCGCCATCATGGCCGATATCGAAAAATCCTATTTTAAAGAAGCCCTCAAACTGGCCAACGGCAATGAAAGCAAGGCCGCCCAGCTGTTGAATCTAACCCGCGATAAATTCCGCTACCGCCGCCAAAAATTAAATAATGTTCGTTGATAGTTGTCCGTCGTTCGTCGAAGACTTTTTCCACCACAGAGATCACAGAGCCCACAGAGAAAAAATATAGGATCAAAAAATCAGAAATCTCCAATATACTGGTGCCTTAGCGCTCCATACATCACGAATTCTTTCACTTTCCGATTTCTGACTTTCCCTCTTTTCTTTGACTGCGACGCTCATGAAACGCATGATGCTTAAAAAGGGGAGCAGGCTTTTGGTAATCATCTTGACCCCCTGAATCTTTTTGGTTATCATATCGAACAATTTCAGTATGTTATTGGTAATTCTATTCGCTAAGCATGAAGAAAATTATGAGAGCCTGCTTATGCATCCAATGAAATCTGCAAAGATATGACTGGGAGACAACAAGCAAATGAAACAAAAAGATCTGATGAAACAAGTAAAAGAAGCGGTTCTGCAAATTGAAGAGAATGCCGAAATATTGCTTTATGGCTCGCGTGCACGGGGAGATTCAGACGAGCAATCCGATTGGGATTTTTTGATTTTGCTGGACGGCGAGATCGATGACCAACGCACGGATAAAATCCGGCATCGACTGTATGAACTGGAATGGGAATCCGGAGAGGTCATTTCCTCAATTGTCAGGAATAAAAAAGAATGGAATAGCATGCCATTTAAATCAATGCCCATCCATCATGCAGTAGAAAAAGAAGGAATTCGATTGTGACCTCTCAGAATACGGATCTGATACAATATCGAATAAAAAGGGCATATGATACCTTAGAAGATGCACGGATTCTTTCAAAAGCAGAGCGGTGGAACGCCTGTATCAACCGGCTATATT
Source organism: Desulfobacterales bacterium (assembly GCA_050053555.1). Classification (GTDB taxonomy): domain Bacteria; phylum Desulfobacterota; class Desulfobacteria; order Desulfobacterales; family JAHEIW01; genus JAHEIW01. The sequence continues at coordinate 3,638 of JASFTL010000179.1, read as the reverse complement.
ATGCCTGTTTCTATGCCGTAACCGCCCTTTTAGCGCGAGAGGATCTGCATTCTTCCAAACACTCAGGTGTTCCTGTTTAACTTACATTTTGTAAAAACTGAAAAAGTCCCAAAGCATTTTGCGACAGTCTATAACGATCTTTTTGAACGCCGACAGGAAATCGATTATGTTGATTTTATCAGCTTTGAAAGCGCTCAGATCCGCCCGTTAATGAACAAAGCCGAGTCATTCGTTGAATGCATTGCCAATTTAATCGAAAAGAATAAGTAATCCTTCCCCACAGCTTGCGCGTTGAGGTTTGCTTTTAGCTGGCCCGCCGAGAGCCGTGATTCAACTGGGATCTACATCCGGCAGCCACAATTCCAACATTTTCCAAACTCCGCTACCGCCGCCGAAGTTTTAACGAAGAGGGAAGCTCACCTGCATTTATGAGGTTTTCAAAGCCGTCTTACGGCAACGCGGCGAAGATGCCGCCTTGCAAACGGTGGCCCTCATGAAGCAGGGAACCACGATCGATCTAACCGACGAGCTTTCACTTCAGCCTGTAAAAATAAGCCTTGAGTATCAGATTCCAATGGCCGGCAGTATCATCCTGGCCACCGCCCGCGCCAACGAGGCGCTTTTGTGGACGCAGGATAAGGATTTTAAAGATATTGAAAACGTCAACTATTTCCCCAAACAAAGAAAAACTTCCTGAAAGCCGAAAAAAAGGTCCTGGATGCCGCAGGGTGTTTTTCTTCGGACACTCATGATGTTTCTGCACGGCATGATGATTATCTGGCGGAAGCATATGGGAAAAGGGAATCCGAATGATACTGGATTCGACCGGCGTTTTAATGTGCAACGCTTTAAAATACTGAACTAACCTCCGCTAACCGGTCACTAAAGAAATTAATGAACTGGCGCCATGGCTTCTGCTCAATGTCCATCGCTCACCACCAATTTTTCGGATGCATTCGCACTTCCTTTCAGCAAATCAGACAAATTAAACCAATATAACCAATCCAACGAATGTAACAGATAGACCGGGCACGCCAGTGCCCGGTTTGAGTGTTTTTCCCCAATTTTTTGTGTTAATTTCCGCAATTTTTGCCCACCTGTAGCCACCCCAGAAAGATAGCTGTATAACCTGTTGTAATAATTATCATTTATAATGATAATATTTTGGCACAATCCCTGCAAACCAAGCGGTAGAACATCTGTATGCAAATCCTGATGGAGAAAAAAAATGAATCCCTTCAATGAGTTAAAAGACTTCAAGACGCTGCTGGTCGACGATGATGAGTTCATCCGCGACTCGCTCAAAATTGCGTTTACCACCAAAGGCTGCCCCATGCGGGTGGCGGAGACCGCTGAAAAAGGACTGCAGGCCCTCAAAGAAGAGCAGTTCGACATCATCATCAGCGATTTCAGGCTGCCCGGCATGAACGGTCTGGATTTCCTCAAACTGGCGTCCGTCACCCAACCGGCGGCCGTCAATATCCTCATTACCGCATACAGAGATGAATACAGCTTTTCCGAAGCCGTCAGGATCGGTGTTACCGAATTGATCGAAAAACCCTTTTCAGTCAAAACCCTGGTCACGTTACTGGCCCTGGCACTGAAAAGACAAACTAAAAAACGCGCCATCGCAGGAAAGAACTAGGATTTAATTAGTTAGCAGGCAAGGCATGCAACAAATTTTTAACCATAAAGCATCACACAACACCACGCGAACCCGCGCCCGGTTGATCGGGCTGTGGGCCGTGATGGGGTGGATGGTGCGTTGCCTGCCGCAGCTTCTGAGAAAAACAATACGTTCCGGCCATCATCGATGGACCCTTACTGATTATTTGCGTCGGGTGATGGTGGGGCTGACCATTATCTTTGCCATAACGGCTCTGTCGACCACGGCCCAGGCGGGGATTATTTATTTTGATGTGGGATCGCAAACGTCGCAAACCAGCGGCACCACCCTTGCGGTCACCGTTCCGGCCGCCGGCGTAACCGCCGGAAACAGCATCATCGTCTGTTTTGCCATGGGAGACGTTACTGGCACAGTGAACGCCTCCGACAGCGCCAGCAACAGCTATTCGGTTGATATTGACCAAGTAAACAACAATAACGTCCGCACGGTGATCCTGTCCTCCCATGATGTGTCTGCGCTTTCCAGCGGAGATACCATCACCGTGACGACTCAAAATTCGGCCACCAATCGCGCCATGACCGTGGCCGAATTTAGCGGTTTGTCCAAAACGGCTCCTGTTCTCGATCAGTCCAAATCAAATTCAGGCTTCAGCACCAGCATGACCACAACGCAAACCCAATCAACCACGGTGACCCATGACCTCCTGATCGGTGCCTTCGGAACAAATGGACCCGTCAGCGACACGTTCACCCCGGATGCTACCAATGGCTGGTCACTGTTAGACAGAGACGGGACCTCGTCCGGGACCAACGACATCACGATATCCTCTGAATATAAAACGGTCACCAGCTCCGGCACATATTCGGCCGATGCGACATACTTGCCAAAACCAAGATATGCCGCCGGCATTGTCGCTTACAAAGGCCTGGCGGCCACCGTCGATCAGGCCCACTATCGCTGGCGCAATGACGACGGCACTGAGTCGACTGCCTCCTGGTACGCTGACGAAGATACCAAGGCGAATATCGGCGTCGGGATCGTCCAGCGGCTGCGTTTTCTGGTCGAAAATGAAGGCGCTTTCAGTGCCGGCGAAATGGCCTTTAAGCTGCAAGTCAACGAAACAGCAACCTGTAGCTCTGCAGGCTACAGCGATGTGCCGACCGATGCCAGCGGCGACTGGCAGATTGTCGCATCGCAGCTGGTCGATGGCGCGGCCACCAGCAGTGCGGTCACCGGCCTGACCGATCCGGCGGGGTATACCTGGGTGGACGGTGAGCAGGAAGATGACAGCAACACCACCGACAGCATTACCCTGGGTATTGACCGGTTCACCGAAATCGAATTTTCCATTCAGCCCACCGGCAATGCCACCTATGGAGGCGACTATTGTTTTCGGCTGTATGACAATACCGGCAGCGCGCCCCTTGATAAATACTCGGCTTATGCGAAAGCTGATGTGCGTTGCAGATACGAGTATAGACGGCTGCTGACCATCGACAAAGATCAGGTGGGCGTCGACAACAATCCCGGCACCCTATCAGACGTTCCGGTTCTGGTGAGCCTGTCGGGCGACTGGCTGAAAACCACCGCCGTAGATGCGGTCAACGGCCGCATCGAAAATGCCAATGGCTGGGATATTGTGTTTCGGCATAATGACGGTGGCTGCGGGGCCGGAACTGCCTGTGTACAGCTAGACCATGAAATCGAAAAATATGACGGCACCAACGGCGAGCTCATCGCCTGGGTAAGCATCCCCAGCGTTTCCAAGAGCGCGGATACGGACTTTTACATCTATTACGGCAATATCTGTGTTGATGAAGATCCTCAGAATGCAACCGGCGTTTGGGATACCGCCAATGGGTGGCGTGGGGTTTGGCACCTGCATGAATCCAGCGGCAATGCCACCGATTCCACAACCTATGCCTCCAGTGGAACCCTGTCCGGGACGGTTACCCAAGACTCCACCGGCCAGATCGACGGGGGCTATTATTTTGGCAGCGATGGTAAAGTC
>JASFTL010000178.1:0-7668 GCA_050053555.1 Desulfobacterales bacterium | reverse complement strand
CGTTTGCCAGCATAATCAGACCGCGGTCAAATTCCAGACGCTTTTCCATAACACTGGTAACACTTTTGAGCAGTTCATCAATGGGCAGTATCTTCGAGGCCGCCTGACCGATCTCCTGAACCAGCAAAGCGTTATTGTAGCGAATATTGCTTTCCAAAATGAGGTCTTCGGAGGCTGTTTTCTGGGCGGCAACGGTTTGGGTCAGTTCCTTTTTTACAAGATATTCCGCATAATATGAAACACCTGCTGAAAGCAGCGCAAAAGCCAGTACCGCCACACTCCAGGTTGCAACGGACAAAAATCCGAATAAAACGAGGGAACACAGACCGGACAGTAACAGAACATAATTGCGGATACGTTTCCAGACCAGGGCGGCGGTCATTTTCCATGTGATGACGTATCGGCAGTGGCGATCTCCTTTGTGAAAGCATTCAGGATGATCCACATTGGCGAATGTATCCGTGAACAACCTGGCAATCGCTTCAAAAGTGCCAGCCCGATTTTCGCATTGATAGGGTTTCTCATCGGCAACCGGATTGGGTGTGGAAACAATTTCGACCTGGGTGGGTCCTACTTTTTTCGCTTTGACGACAGCCCCGCGGCTGAGGATTGGATAATATTTTTCCGTTAATAAATATCCTGCAGTCGGACTCATTAATCCAATCATTAATTGCTTCGCTGCACCAAATCCGCCTCCAGAGGCCGTATACCGTCCCACTTTCCTTGAGATATTTCGATCACCGGTCTTGAGCACAACGATTTTTTGAAAGTCATCTATCTGTTTCTGGTTGAACCAGTGGGCCGGATCTTCCACTTCGTAACGGGTCATTCCGGCATACTCTAAGATCGAATCGATATTTACATCCGGATGATGTTTGCCGAGGTAATCCAGATAATTTTTGGTCAGGCGACTGTTATACAGGGGTACATTGTTGTTCATACCGTTATTTTATCCGATATTGGAACTTTATTTCAAGTCCAAGAATTTTCGACAATGAGTTGCTGAGCTCATTTTCCATGTTCAGCCTTAGCCGACCGGGCGCGCAATTTTTGAAGCCGGGACCAGCTGAACCTGTTTTTGCAGATCCGGCAGCATTTCTTGCAAAATACGGTAAGTCGTCGAATGCGGATGCAAGATGCCCACCGCTTCTCCATTTATTTTGGCTATTCGGATCAGCTCCTGAATTTGTTTGCGCATAAATTCCGGTTGGTGGTAGTGGTCAATAAAAACATCCCGCTGGGCAAAGGGCACCTGAAACAGACGAGCCGACGGCTTACCTAAGGAATCAGGTGTTGTACGGCTATCGATGAAAAAGAGACCGCGATGCTTTAAAACTGAAAAAATTTGATACATCTGAGTCGATTCTGCCGTCAATTTTGAGCCCATATGATTGTTGACCCCTTTAACACTGGGCAATGTATTGAGGTTTTCTTCGAGCTTGCTGATGAGCTCATCTGGCGACATTGAGCTCAACAGTGTTCCGGGACCAGGGTCCACCTCGGGATACTCAACAGGTTCCATGGGCAGATGCAGCATAATTTCCAAACCCTTTGAAGTTGCTAATCGGGCAATCTCATTTTGAAAGGGGCTATACGGCAGAATCGAAACGGTGAAATTTATATTTAATGCCAAGAATTTTTGGGCCATTTTGTTATCATAACCCAGATCATCGATAATAAGGGCAACACGAGGTATTTTTCCGATAGGCGCCGGCTTGATTTCCGGAACTGACTTTGGAATATCGATCTTTGCCAATGGCTTGCCAGCCGATGTCTTTTCTTTGGGATAGATTTCAAATGCCGGTTTGTTGCTCACCGGCGGTTTCTTGGCCTGCGTTAATTTAGAGATCGAAGAAGATTGCAAGGATTTTTGCGGCGGTGCCAGCTTATAGATCAGAAATCCAATCGCAGCGACCAGCACTGCCAGGATTGCCAGTCCGGCGAATGCTTTATAAAGGGAGTTTTTAATGGAGGTCTTTTTGCGTGTTTTTTTGGGTCTTGTCTTTTTGCGAGTTTGTTTTCGTTTAGCCATTTAAGTGTTATCGATACCGGAAGCCATCAGGAAAATGGAAGGCAAACAGACACCCGAACCCGTGTATTCGCTATTTGCGGAGCCGAGGGTTTTTATCTGAAAACCCTATCGCGACAACCTCAGACATATACCGGCCCGTAAGGGGCTGTCCGTATGCGGACCCGCAACAAATCTTTCCGAGACTTTGGTAACGCTCCCCTAGATTCCTAGTTTGCCCTAAAACAGGCAGCGAAGGTAATCTCTGCCGTGGGAATCGGTCCTCTTGGGGCTGCCTCGGGTTAATCTGAGCGGATCTGCTGCCGTTCGTTAGGTCTGAGGATACATTGTTGCGGACCGCATGCGGCCGGAAACCCCTTGCGGGCCGAGCCCCATGCGGGTCTATCAATGATAGAGAATAAAAAACTCTCCGGCCCCTCAACTATTTAAACCCTTAAAAATGTCATAGCTGTTAAGAATTTCAAGGGCACGCATAACCTGATTGTCTGTTTGAAGCTGTTCAATGTCCAGCGGGCCAACTCTGAACTCCATTTCCTGAGTTTCTGATTTTGGTTTTTTTGTATCGGATTGAGGGCCGTCTTTTTTTTCCGGTTCGGCTTCAAGATGATTTAACAGGTCTTTTTCCTTTAACAGGCCTTCTTCCTTTAGTTCTTTGATATCAAGACGCTTATGTTTTAGAACGATGTCCGGTTCAATTCCCTTGGCTTGAATCGAGCGGCCGCTGGGTGTATAATATCGCGCAATTGTTAATTTAAGGCCGGAACCATCCCGCAATGTTTCTACCGTCTGAACGGAACCTTTCCCAAAGGAGGTTGTGCCCAGAATCAGAGCGCGATTCTGATCCTGAAGGGCCCCCGCCACGATTTCCGAAGCGCTGGCAGTGCCCCCGTTAATGAGCACAACCATCGGGTAATTACGGTTTGCAGAATCTGGTGTGGCCATATACTCTTTGGTGTTCTTTTGGCCTCGTCCTTTGATCGACAGAATTTTGCCGTCTTTCAGAAAAAGATCGCTCACTTTAATGGCCGCATTGAGCAGTCCCCCGCCATTATTGCGCAGATCTAAAATGAGCCCCTTCAAGGGAACGGTGCTCGATTCTATTTTGCTCAATGCCTCTTTAAGCTCTTTGGTGGTGGTACCCGAAAATTGTGATAGACGAATATATCCATAGCCGGGTTTCAGATGGAGAGCCTTGACACTCACAACAGGTATGACATCGCGAATCAGTTCAATGTCAATCGCTTCTTTTTCGCCCGGGCGCATGATCGAAACTGAAACCTTGGTGCCTTTCGGTCCCCGCATCATATTGACAGCCTGCCGCAAATCTTTAACCGGTTTACCATCGACTTTAACGATTCGATCCTGAGCCTTGATTCCAGCTTTATGAGCCGGGGTGTCTTCGATAGGAGAGATCACGGTGACAAATCCATCTTTCATGGTGATATGGATTCCAATTCCGGTGAATTTTCCTTTGGTGTCAATTTGCAGATCTTCAAAGGCTTCCGGCGGTAATAGCGAGGAATGGGGGTCCAGGCTTTGGACCATGCCCTGGATGGCATTTTGGATAAGTTCTTTTGATTCGACATCATCAACATATTCTTTTTCAATAAGTTGAATCACATCTGCAAAAATTTTCAATCCTTCATAAGTCTCATCGCTTTTGGCGGCAAGATCGCCAAAAAAGCCCGCTCCGATCGTCCAGAATACCACAGCGGCGACCATTACCATCCACAGCTTTACGTGCTGGATTTTCTTTAAATTCATTTAGCTACTCCTTTATAAATGATTCCCTCGCAAATTCGCCAGGATATTGTTTCCAAGTTATAATTTCTTTTATTATGCGTTTCAAATTTTAACTTTTTTCAAGCCACTGCATCGGATCCAGAGGCTTACCGTGATGTCGAACCTCGAAATAAAGCTTCGGACCGGTGATGGAGCCGGTATCGCCCACGGTTGCCATCACTTCCCCGGCTTCGACGACATCTCCCGCTGATTTAAAGGTTTCTTCAATATGGGCGTACACCGTGTAATAGTTTTCGCCATGATCAATAATAATCATGTTTCCATATCCTTTAAACCAGTCGGCATAAAGGATTTTACCGGCAAAGACCGCTTGAATAGGCTCGCCTCTTTCGGTTTGAATCTCGATGCCACTGCGAAAATTTAACACCTTATATTGGGTATTTTTAAACTTACCGAAAAGACTTACTATTTTACCCTTTACCGGCATTTTAAGCAAGCCTTTATATTCCCGAAACGGTTCCCTTGCCGTAAATTCTTCCGAAGTCTTTGCAGTCGGCCCGGTGCTTAAATTTTTCATCTTCTCATCTAAATCCTGTGCCGCCTGTTTCAAGGATTCAATAGCGGCCAGCTGAGCGGACTTTTCTTTGCGCACATAAGCCAATAGATTAGAACGTTTGCGGCGTTCAATTGCCATCCGATTGATTCGTTTCTGATACTCGGCGGCCCGCCGGCGCTTGGTATCTCTTTGGGCTTCCAGCTGGGATTGCACGCTTTTTAAGTCCAGTTGACTGTCCATGAGCTCCTTGATAACCTTTTGATCATAAATCAGGATGCGCTCAATCGCGGTTTTACGCTGCAATAATTCGTGCAGGCTTTCGGCCGATGCCAAAACATGGAATTTTCCCAGCCAGTTTAATTTGTACAGGGCGACCATGCGGCTGGCAACGTACTTTTCATTGGCCTTTATCCGCTGCATTAGATCCTCAGATGCCCGGGTGGCTTTAGTTATCTTTTTTTCGAGTATGGAAATTTCGCGTGCCAGGGCGGCAACCCTTTTTCGGGATTGATTTAATTCCCGATCCGCCCGATTTAACTTGTAAATAATATCGCTTTCCTTGCGAGTAAACTTTTGAATTTTTGCCTTGCGCTGCTCAATCTTGCGGTTGATATCCTTGGCTTTTTTTTTAATTTCTTCGATTTGGGAAGAGCGATCCTGGGCCTTTACAATTTGACCGGCCGGAAAAATCAAAAGCCAGCCGGCCATCACGCCTAAAATGCAACAGCCAACTTTTTTTTTGCAAAATTTCATCTTAACGTTGGCGGATTCGCCATTCATGTGAAATGAAACTTAAGAATTAAGCGTTAATCCTTCAAAAATTGTTTGAGAGAAAGATAAGATCCCAACCACCCGACCAGCATACTGATTAAGATGATAATACCTAAAATAAGGGGAGAAAGAAACTGGATATTAAAAAGGCCCGATAAAAACCCGCCCTCAATATTGGATGCCATGAACAAATAAGCCACAAATAAGATTGCCAAGCCGATGCAGGCACCCAGCGCCCCCTGTAGAAGTCCCTGGATGTAAAAGGGCATTTTGATAAAGCGCTCGGCCGCCCCCACCAGCCGCATAATCTCTATTTCATCCCGCCTGGAATAAATGACCAGACGAATGGTATTGGCCATGATAAATACCGCAGCCATAAAAAAAATGGTGCACATGGCATATCCGGTTAATGTGAAGAGATCAAAAATTTGCGTGAAGCGTCCCAGCCATTTCTGCCCATATTCCACTTCTTCGACTTCAGCGAGTGATTCAATTTGGGTGGCTAAAAGCTCAACTTTTTCCCAGCTCTGGGTTACGGTGCTCATGCGAATTTCAAACGCGTCCGGCAGGGGATTTTTGTCAAGACTATCAAATAGTGAGGCCTGTCTTTTCATTTGCGCTTTCAGTTGATCATAGGCATCTTCTTTTGAAATGAAAATCACGCTCTCAACACCGGACATGGCTTGAATTTGACGCCGTAAGTCCAACAGTTCTGAGGCGGGAATGTCCGCTTTCAGGTAGGCCATTGCTCGCAGCCCTTGTTTCCAGAAATTCAGGATTTCATTGGTATTGATAAAGAATAGAATAAATGCGCTGACAATTAAAATGGATAGCGAAACGGTGAAAAGCGTAACGACGTTGAGAAGTCGGTTATTGTGAAAATCTTCGATGGCGCGCTTAAAAAATAGAATTTTCATAATCTTTTTCAATAAACGACGATGCCTCCAATCGCCCCTCTTTTAGGATCAGGATACGCCCGCCGGTTTTGCGGATAAGATCTTTGTCATGGGTTGCGATAATCACCGTCGTTCCCCGTATGTGAACGCTTTTTAACAGATCCATAATGATACTGGCGGAATCATCATCCAGGCTGCCGGTCGGTTCGTCGGCCAGAATGATTTTGGGATCACCGACGATTGCCCGGGCGACCGCTACCCGCTGCTGTTCTCCGCCGGACAAGCTGGGCGGCAGAGCGGTTTGTCGGTCTTCCATACCGACCATTCGAAGGACACTTCTGACCTTTTTTAGGATCAGGCGCCTTTTTTTACCGGCGGCATCGAGAACCAGTGATACATTATCAAATACGGTTCGATTCGCAATGAGCTTGTAGTCCTGGAATATAATGCCGAATTTTCTTCTCAAAAACGGGATGCGCTTGCGGGGAATGCGGGAAAGATTCATGCCGTCAATCAGCACCTGACCTTCTGTGACCGCTTCGGCCAAATACATGAGCTTCAGCAGCGTGGTTTTGCCCGCTCCGCTGGGACCGGTGATAAACACAAAGTCATTTTTAGGAATATCAAGGGTAATATCAATCAGGGCTTTTTGGGTACCATAATTATGATGAACGTGGAACATGCGAATTACAGAGCTTTTTTCGTCTGCGTCAATCATTCCATCACTTCCTGGCCCATTGTGCGGAACAGAGTGGCTTTTGAGATCTTAAAGTCATATAAGGCATTGAAGTAATTGGTCAGGGTATCCGATAGGAGGGTTTGGGCATCTAAAACGTCGGTGGTGGTGGCGACCTGCTCTTTGAATCGTTCCTGGTTAATGCGAAAATTTTCTTTCGCCTGCTCGATTGCTTTTTCGACGGTGATAATATTTTTCTCGCTTTCTTTGGTTCTTAAAAAGGCTGTTTTTACTTCCAGATCGATATTGTCAAGGATTTCCGACCGGCGGTACTGGGCCTGGGATAGCCGGTGCAGTTTTTCTCTTATCCCAAATGTGGTCCGACCCCATTCCCAGAAATCCCACTGGGCGGTGGCCTGTATATCCCAGCTAATGGCATCGCTGATTCCTTCCCCGCCGTCAACATCATACTCATCACCGATGCGGGTATATTTCCCCGTCAGATTGATCGAGGGATAGTAATCCTTTCTGGCAATGTTTACCTCTTTTTCGGCGATTTCAACCTCCAAGTCGGCCACTCTAATTTCGAGCCGATTTTCTCTGGCCGCAGCCAGACAGTAATCGATATCATGAACAAAGGGCTCATAGTCTAAAATGTCCTGTATGTCCACCGGTGCGTTTACCCGTCGGCGCAAGACGATGTTAAACTGCGATTTGGCGATTTCAAGATTGTTCTTTGCCACAATAAAATTCTGTCTGGCATTGGCCAACGATGCCTGAGCTTCCAACAGATCGTTCAATGGGGACATGCCGACTTCATAAAAGTTTTCGGCAACTTCTTTTTGAGCCGCTATCTGGATAACTCTCTGTTCGGCGACGCTCAGCAGCTTTTGAGTTTTTAACACCGAGTAGTAAGCATTCTTGGCATCCAGAATTACATCCTGGCGGACGACTTTTTTGCTAAATTCAGCCGCGTCGAGACCGAGATCCGCTATTT